>NZ_JBAIYR010000047.1:0-10471 GCF_036763145.1 Desulfovibrio sp. 1188_IL3213
CCTCCCCGATGCCGGATGCACCTCATACGTCGCGTACGCCGGATGGGGCGGATGGGGCGGATGGGGCGGATGGGCCGGATAGGCCGGATGCGGGCCATGCCTCGCCGTCTGACGAAAAGCGCTGCTCGCCAAGCATTGAGGCCAGCCACCTCACCAAAAAGTTCGGAGATTTTACCGCTGCCGATGACATCAGCTTCAGCGTGATGCCCGGCGAGATATTCGGCCTGCTCGGCCCTAATGGAGCAGGAAAATCAACAACGTTCCGCATGCTTTGCGGCCTTTCGCGTCCCACATCGGGGCAGTGCTCAGTCGCCGGTATGGACCTGCTCACCGCAGGCAGCGAAGCCCGCGCGCGGCTGGGGTATATGGCGCAAAAGTTTTCGCTGTACCCCGATATTCCGGTTGTGGAAAACATCAAGATTTTTGCCGAACTGTATGGCCTGAGCCGCCAGCGGCGCGAGGAACTTTTGCCTGTCCTGTCCGGCGCGCTGGAATTGCAGGATTTTCTGCATAGCCGCACGGGCGATCTGCCTTTGGGGCAAAAACAGCGGCTGGCCCTTTTGTGCGCCACCCTGCACGAGCCGCCCGTGCTGTTTCTGGACGAACCCACATCCGGCGTGGACGCGCGTACCCGACGCGATTTCTGGAAGCATATTTCAGCTATAACCACCGCCGGGGCCGCCGTGCTTGTCACCACGCACTTTATGGAAGAAGCTGAATACTGTGACCGCATAGCCCTCATCTATCGGGGGGCAATGATACGTATGGGAACGCCTGACGAACTCAAGGCTTCATGCACGTCAGTGGAAGATCCCACTCTGGAGGAAGCCTTTATTGGCAGTATTGAGGAATATGATAAAAACAATCCCCAGTAGCAACGCATGACGTTGTGTAACGCTCAGTAATATAATACAAATTTTCTGAACGCCTGTTCCGCGCCTGTGACATGTTATGAAAACAAACCTCTGGCTTCAGCAACTGCTGGCTCTCATCCGCAAGGAATTTCAGCAGATCGTGCGCGATCCCTCCTCTTACCTGGTGGCCGGGGTATTGCCGCTGATTTTTCTGCTGCTTTTTGGCTACGGCATTACTCTGGATGCGGGCGTGCTGCGTCTTGCCGTGCTTAATGAGAGCGGCGGCAGACATTCGCTGGATCTGGCGGCAAATTTTGCGCATTCGCCGTGGTTTTCAACCGTTGGCGCCGGAAGCATGGATGAGGCCGCCCGCCTTATGCGGGATTCGAGCGTACAGGGAGTGCTGGTTTTCCGGCAGGATTTTGATGCGGCGCTGGACCGCGGAACGGCAGGGGATCTGCAGGTCCTTGTGGACGGGGCCGAACCCAATACGGCCCAGTATATCCAGAGCTACAGCCAGGGGCTTGTAAGCAGATGGCAGGCCACGGCCCTGCCGGGCGGGGAGGCGCTGCAGGCTCCCATAACCCTGCAAACGCGCTTTTGGTACAATCCGGCAGCAAAAAGTGTGCAGTTTCTTGTGCCGGGGGCCATTACGGTCATCATGACACTTATCGGCACGTTGCTGACGTCTCTGGTTTTTGCCCGTGAGTGGGAGCGAGGCACTATGGAAGCCATGTTTGCCACGCCGGTAAGCCGCATGCAGCTTTTGCTCGGCAAGCTTATTCCCTATTTCTGCATGGGCATGTTCAGTATGGCCCTTTGCGCCGGGGCGGCGGTGCTGCTTTTTGCCGTGCCGTTTCGTGGTTCCTGGTGGGTTTTGCTGGTTATCTCTTCTGTTTTTATGCTCAGCGCTCTTGGGCAGGGCTTGCTTATTTCCGTCACCCTGCGCGGACAGCTTGTGGCCGCCGAGGCCGGGCTGTTTTCAGGCTTTTTGCCCGCTTTGCTGCTGTCGGGTTTTGTTTTTGATATTAACAGTATGCCTCCTGTCCTTCAGGCTCTTACACGGCTGCTGCCCGCCAGCTATTTCAACACCTGTTTGCGAACGATATTCCTGACCGGCGACGTATGGGAGATCTTCGTCCCGAGCCTGGCATTTATGGGCCTGCTGGCCGCTGTGCTGCTGGGCCTGGTCTACAAAAATCTTGTAAAAAGGCTGGACATCTAGAATGGCGCGGCGCTTCACAGGCTTTCATGCGGCCAGTAAAATGGCGGCAGGGGGGATGTCCCGGCTGAGCGCGTTTTTTCCGCGTCTTAACTGGCGGCGCATGGCGACCATTGTGCGCAAGGAATTGCTGGTACTTTTGTGCAACCGCATTTCGCGTATCCTTATTATTGTGCCGCCGCTCATGCAGATCGTCATTTTCGGATGGGCCGCCACAATGGAAGTGCGCAACGTGGATGTGGCCGTGCTCAATTATGACAGCGGTCGCTGGAGCCGCGACATCATCCACTCCATAGAAGGCTCACCCACGTTTCGGGGGGTTGCGCATCTAGAGGGGCATGGGCAGATCCGCCCCACGCTTGATCAGCAAAAAGCCCTTTTTATCCTCGTGTTTGACGAAGAATTTTCACGCCGTATCGAAAAGGGCGAACCGGCGGAGGCGCAGGTCATTCTGGACGGGCGGCGCTCCAATGCGGCGCAGATCGCGGCCTATTATCTGGAGCGCATGACGGCACAGGTGGCGGCGGCCACGCCGCGTGCGCAGCCTGTGCAAGGCATGGCGGCCCCAATCCCGCAACTGGACATACGCATGCGCTGCTGGTTCAACCCCAACCTCGAATTTCAGTGGTTTTTTCTGCCCAACCTTATCGGTATGCTGAGTTTTATGCTGGGGCTGGTGGTGACGGGGCTTTCCGTTGCGCGGGAGCGCGAAGTGGGAACTTTTGACCAGTTGCTGGTTTCTCCTGCCATACCTATGGAAATCGCGCTGGCAAAGCTGGTGCCCGGCTGTCTTGTGGGCATGGTGCACGGGACCATATTTCTGCTTATTTCCGTATTTGGTTTCGGCGTGCCTTTCACCGGCTCGGTACTGCTGCTCTACGTGGCAATGCTTGTATTTGCGGCGGCTTCGGGCGGTGTGGGACTTATGGTGTCTTCACTGTCGGCCACACAGCAGCAGGCATTTCTTGGGGCGTTTACTGTGGGGGTCCCCTGCATTCTCATTTCCGGCGCGGTTACGCCGGTCATGAATATGCCGGTTTTTTTGCAGCACGCCAGCCAGCTCAACCCCTTGCGGCATTTTACAACCATCACGCAGGGGGTTTTTCTGAAGGATATTACTGTGGCGGCCGCTGCGGTAAGTCTGGGCAAGATCACCTGCATCAGCATTGTTACCGTGGGCGTGGCGGTGTGGATGTTCAGGCGCAAGGCCTAGAGCATTTTAACTTTCAAAAAGTGTAAATGCTCTAACGCTGCACGAAAGTGCAGCGCGCCACAATGTGGCGTGGATTCAGCCGAAAATCGCATTTTCCGGCTGAATGAAAACTTTGAAATGTGAAGCATTTCAAAGTTAATCTGCTCTGGCTGCGTGAGCAGGCGTTCGCTACGGAGGCGTAAGCGCAGTTTATCTGCGCGGTTAAACGCCGAAGTGAGCGTGCCTTAAACTTTGAGAATGTATATTCTCAAAGTTAATCTGCTCTAGAGCAATTTCACTTTGAAATTGCTCTGGCTGCGTGAGCAGACGTTCGCTACGGAGGCGTAAGCGCAGTTTATCTGCGCGGTTAAACGCCGAAGTGAGCGTGCCTTAAACTTTGAGAATGTATATTCTCAAAGTTAATCTGCTCTAGGATATGAGTGGATGAGAGGTCTTATGTTTTTTGTCGGGACGCCTGCGCGGCCTCTGCTGCGGGAGCAGGCATTCGTCCACCACGACGTAGGAGCAGCTTCGGCCGTACGCCCTTTTGCGCGGAGGACGGCTGAAGCTGCATATGGTTTGTGGAGTGCGGGTTTACTTATCCACTTCAAAGGCGCTGCAAAGCCGCCCCTATGTTTGCGGGGGATTGCCTCGGGGATGTTCCTCGCCGGGGTGCGGCGTTGCCTGAGACTTGTTTGGGGCAGCAGGAGCGCCGTGCGCTGTGTTGCCGCCCTGACGGTTTTCAGGCACGGGATGGGGCGCGCGCTGCACCCTGCCCACTATGGTGGCTATGACCACGATGGAATAGACATAGGCAATAAAACCCACAAGCACCGCAGCATTTTTGGCTATCCAGGTACTGGGGGTAATATCGCCGTAGCCGATGGTCAATATGGTGACGTAGCTGAAGTAAAAGAGATTGTTGATGGCGTTTTCACCATCGCCCAGACCGTTGAAAGAGCCGGGGTGGGTAAATTCGATGGCCAGAAAAAGGTAAAATCCGCAGTAACCGATAAGCATAAGGCCGCAAACAGCCGCATATACAATGCGTGTTGTAACCATGTGCGCTTTGTAAATCTGTCTGAAAACCTCAAGCATGATGCTGCCGAAAAAGCAGATATAGAGCAGCAGCATTTCAGTAAGAAAGTTGCTGACAAAAAAAATGTTCAATGCCCGGCAAATGAGCAGCAGCACGCCGAAGAGCACTACAAGCCATATAACACGCCGCTTGAATTCAAAAAGCACCAGTCCGGCCAGCAACTGGAAGGGCAGGTAGATGGACTGGGCCACCCCGCCATAGATATTGTTGGGGAAAAAAATGTTGCACACAAAAACGCAGAGCAGCGAAGCCATCAGCAGCTCAAAACGGTGAATATAGAGCTGTGAACGCAGAGAATTCAGTTTTTGCAGCATGGTACCCCTCACTGGAGGCAGATACTACAAATATTGCCCGTGGCGGGCAAGTGGTCTGAAGGGCTTTATGTGGACAGGACGGCGCATGAACCGTAGAGTATTGCCTGTTGTGAGATTTTACGGAAAGTAATGGAGAGTGCCATGCCCCGTTTTTGTCGCCTTTCAGTCACCGGAGCGCTGTTTTTCTTGCTGGCCTTGCTGGTTATGCCGCCCTTGATGGGCAAGGCCCTGGCCGTACCCGTGACTACCAAATATTATAGCGTTGAACTGCCCCCGGATTGGGTGGTGGTTAACGGCCCCGCCAAGGTAAAGGACGCTGTCCAGGTGCTGTTGGGACAGAAAAACCACAAGGCCTCGGCCCTGATCATCGTGGGACCGGCCAAGCCCGGTGAAGCCGAAGCGGCTGCCAAGGCCAATGCGCAAAGGTTGGGCGGCAGCAGCCCCGTGCTGCGCCAGGGCCAGTGGGAATTTACTTTTGAGCAGCAGGGGCTGAAGGGGTATGGCATTGTGCGCGAAGACGCCCCTTCCGGAGTGCTGCTCATGCTTGTGGTCAGCGGCGACCTTGCCATGACCGACTTTGTGTATAAAATGCGGGGACCATACAAGGCGCTTATGCCGCTGAAGCCAACGCTGCCCTAGAGCAATTTAACTTTTAAATTGCTCGGACGGCTGTGTGAGCAGACGTTCGCTACGGAGGCGTAAGCGCAGTTTATCTGCGCGGTTAAACGCCGAAGTGAGCGTGCCTTAAACTTTGAGAATGTATATTCTCAAAGTTAATCTGATCTAAAAGAGTTTTTTAAATATAAAAGCCCGGGAATACTTTTTGTATCCCGGGCTTTTTTGTCCTGCCCTCCCTCTGCCGCCCGCTGCGCAGGCGTCCCAAACGAAGGCAGCCAGAATATGTCAAACGTTAACCGATTTAGACAGTGTCGTCACGAGATGGATTTCCTTGGTATATCAAGGAGAACGAGCCTTTTATGTAAGGAGTGTACTCTTATGGTACTCGACCGGAATAAAAGGCGAAGTTCGACGCAGAGATACCGGGAAAGGCGCTCGTGACGGCACTGTCTAGCGGTTACTGCCCTGACTCCAGAGCCGCTTGGCTTTGAAGCCCTGCGCTCTCAGTGCTTTTGCAAGACGTGCGCTTCAGCGCTTCGCCCCGCCGCCACGGCACTTTCAATATAAAACTGCCCTTAGAGCATTTTTACTTTGAAATTGCTCTGGCGACTGCGTGAGTAAGCGCAATTTATTTGCGCTGTTAAGCGCCGAAGCGAGCGTGCCGTAAATTTTGAGAATGGACATTCTCAAAATTAATCTGCCCTAACGGATGAAGCTGGTGGGCTCCCAGGCCTCGGGCGCGGGCGGATTGATTCCGGCTGCCTTGCCTGCGGCGATACACTTGATGAGCCATGCCATGTTGTTGCCGAGGGTACGCATTATCTGCATGCCTTCTTTGTCCTGCACAACTTCTTCCGCGTTGTTGCCGTGCACTGAATTCCAGTACTGGGAAGACACGAGAGGCATGCGGGCAATGGTGAAGTACTTGTTCAGCCGGTCAAAAGAGGCGCTGGCCCCGCCCCTGCGGCAGCTTACCACGGCTGCGGCCGGTTTGAAGGCATACGCGGCGGACTTCATGTAAAATACGCGGTCCAGCAGAGCGCAAAGGGTGGCGTTGGGCCCGGCGTAGTACACAGGTGAACCTACCACAACGCCGTCGGCCGCGCGCAAAAGGTCGATGCTTTCGTTAACCGGATCGTCCTTGAAGACGCAATAGCCGGTTTCCTTGCATTTTCCACAGGCGATACAGCCGCGTATGGCTTTGGAACCGATCTGGATGATCTGGCTTTCAACGCCGTTTTGTTCCAGTTGCGCGGCCACGGTGGACAGCGCCGTAAAGGTACAGCCCTTGGGGTGCGGGCTGCCGTTAATGAGCAATACTTTCATAAAAACTCCTTTCTTGCGTTCAGGCATACAAATGCTGCCCGGGCAGCAGGTTTTCCAGAAATGTTACAAGGTCTGAAATGTTGTGGCTTCGGCACGCCAGATAGCAGCCGGTATACTGCGCGTGGGTGAGGCTGGTGCGGTAAACGGCATAGCGCCTGTCTGTCGCTGCAAAGGGCAACCCCAAAACCGATCCTACCGCAGGGTGGATGGGCAGCCAGAAGTCTTCAAGGGGATGTACGTAGTCGCGGCGCACATCCTGCGGCAGGCCCCCCAGGCCAAGCAAACACAGCAGGCTGTCTGCCACATGAAAGAGCAGGGTGCGGCCGGGATGGTTCACAGTAATGAAAAGCTGTTCATGGCGCCAGCGTTCGCGCAACAGCGCCGCGCAGTTTATGGGGCTTGCGGCCTGCTTTTGCTCTTCCTTTTGCAGGCTGTCCTCGGCCACGGCCTCCACGTCTCCCATAAGTGCGGGACCTGCGCGCAGGTAGACGTTCAGCGCCTCCTGCGGAGTAAGCCCCTTTTCCAGCAGGGTCTCAAGCAGGCTGTCGCCAAAATTGATGGGCGGGCTGCTGCTCCAGAAGGGCCAGTATCCTTTGAAGAAAAGATTTGGAATTTCAACCGACTGGCAAGACCGGGGCAAGCGGGGCAAAATCTGTTCTGTGGAAATGCTGCCCCATTTGGGGGCCAGGGGCTGATAGAGAAAAAGGGAACATTTTTTCAGGTCGGCTTCGGCAAGATCTTCCTTGGTGTAGTTGATACAGTGCCGGACGGTAAAACGCCGTGCAAAAGCCGGAGAATTTTCCAGCAGAATTCTCAAAGCCTCGCCCTGGCAGTTGGCGTGCAAAAGACAGAGGGCCTGCGGCATGGCGATTTTGGGGCTGCCGGGTGGCCGGGCTAGCGCGTTTCCAGGTAGGTGGCGCTTTGTGCGCCTTTTTCTGACACCGTAACGCTGTACAGGCGCACCTGCCGGGCCTGCGGGTCTTCGTGTTCCGCCAGCAGCGCTTCCATGCCCTGCCAGATATGCCGTGCAAGGTTTTCTGACGAAGGGTTGATACTGTCAAAGGGAGGCGTTTCGTTGAGCAGGCGGTGGTCCAGCGCGTCCAGTACGGCTTTGAGCGCTTTTTTCAGTATCTTGAAATCCAGCAGCATTTCTGTCCGCGGGGCAAGGCGGTTGCCCTCAACCGTCAGTTCCACGGCAAAATTGTGACCGTGCATGCGCTCACACTTGCCTTCATAATGCCGCAGGGCATGCCCGGCGGAAAAGTCGTCGCGCACAGTGAGGCGCCAGAGTTTTTCAGACATCAGGACAGTATCCAGTAGACCACGAAGGCCGATAAAATGACGATGATAATGGCCAGCACGATGCGGGCGTTCTGATTCCACTGAAAGTTGACGCTCTCTTCATCAATATTCGGGTCGCCCGTGGAAGGCGGCGTGAAGATGCGTTGCAGCCAGGAAAAAAAAGACATGCAATACCAGTGTGTTTGGAGTTTTATTCCTGTGAGCCTGTTCTGTCGAGAATAGCAATTGCGTGGAATTTGTCAAAACAAGCCTGGGGGCAGGCCAACTGGGATGTGTTGACGCCAGGTCATCGCCTTGTCATGCTGCCGGGCATGAAATGGCCCAGAATGACAATCCATACTGCGGATGGCCCGGTGTCGGCCATAGCCCCTGTGCTTTTGGCGGTAAGCCGCGCCACGGACATACCGGCTTTTTATATGCCCTGGTTTATGGAGCGGTTGCGGGCGGGCTATGCGCGCTGGGTCAATCCCTTTAACGGGCAGCCGCAGTATGTGTCTTTTGAGCGGGCGCGACTGGCCGTTTTCTGGAGCAAAAATCCCGCTCCGTTGCTCGGCTGCTTGCCCGGCATCAGGGAGTACGGTCTGACGGGCTATCTGCAATATACGCTCAACGATTATGAAAACGAAGGCTGGGAGCCTGGCTTGCCGCCGTTGCGCAAAAGGGTGGAAACGTTTCGCCGTCTGGCGGACAGGCTGGGGCCGGAGCGCATGATCTGGCGCTTTGATCCGCTTCTGTTGGCCGCGGCACACGGACATGACATGCTTACTCCTGCGGTTTTATTGGACAGAATTGCCGTAATAGCCAAGGGCTTGGCCGGATACACGGCAAAGCTGGTTTTCAGCTTTGCCGACATTGCGCCCTACCGCAAGGTGGAGGGCAATTTACGGCGCAACGCTATTGCCTGGCGTGATTTTACGCCGGAAGAAATGCGACAGACAGGCGCGGCCATTGCGGACATCTGCGCAAGTTACGGCATGCGGGCCGCCACATGCGGCGAAAAGGCGGATCTTTCCGCCCAGGGCGTGGCGCATAACCGTTGCACTGACCCGGAGCTTGTGCTGAAGCTTGCCGGACGGCATCCGGATGTACTTGACCTGCTGAATCTTAACGGCGCCGAACAACTGCTTCTGCCGGGGGCATCGGGCGCGGGCGAGCGTTCCTATCCGCGTGATCCGGGCCAGCGCCCGGACTGCCTGTGTGTGCCGTGCAAAGACATCGGGCAGTACAATACCTGTCCGCACGGCTGCGTCTATTGCTACGCCAACACGTCGGAAGCCGTGGCCCGCAGGAACTTTCGTGCGCATGCGCGTGGCGGGGAGTCCATCGTGCCAGCAGGGCCGACCACCGTGCCGACCAAGCGGACAGCGCCAATCGGGCCGGCCGTACCGGCAACGTCAACCAAGATGATCGCACCAACCGCATCGGCCGCACCGACCAAGGCAGACAGCGGTTCATGAACAAAAAGGCGGTGCTGCACTGGGCAGAACCGCCTTTGAATATTCCGGCACGGCATCGCGTTTGAAATGCAGCGCGTCGGTGGAGCAGCCGCAAGCTACATGCCGAGGTATGCGGTGCGCACCTCTTCGCTGCTCAACAGATTGGCGGCGCTGTCGCTCATGACAATGCGGCCGTTTTCCATAACATAGCCGCGGTTGGCGATGCGCAGGGCCTGGTTGGCATTCTGTTCGACCAGGAAGACCGTGGTCCCGGCGGCATTGACCTTCTGGATGATGGAGAAGATCTGCTGGATGATAATGGGCGCAAGGCCCAGGGAAGGTTCATCCAGCAAAAGCAGCTTGGGACGCCCCATGAGGGCGCGGCTGATGGCGAGCATTTGCTGTTCGCCGCCGGAGAGGGTTCCACCTGCCTGCTTGCGGCGTTCGGCCAGGATGGGAAAGAGACTGAACACATAGTCCAGATCGTCTTTGACGGCCTCTTTGTCCTGCCGCAAGAACGCGCCAAGGTCCAGGTTTTCGCGTACACTCAGGTCAGGAAAGATCAGGCGGCCTTCAGGAACCTGAGAAATGCCGAGCGAAACGATCTCATGCGGGGGCAGCTGATGTATGGGTTTGCCGTACCAGAGAATCTCTCCCTGACGCGGGCGGTTGATGCCGCAAACGGTCATGAGCGTCGTGGACTTGCCCGCGCCGTTGGCCCCGATCAGCGTGACAATATCGCCTTCTTCCACCTTGAGAGAAATATCCCGCAGGGCCTGAATATTGCCGTAAAACGTATCGACATTACGCAGCTCAAGCATCGCTTTCTCCCAGGTATGCCTTGATGACGCGCGGGTTGACGCGAATTTCTTCAGGTTTGCCCGTGGCAATGCATGAGCCGTATTCCATAACATAAATGCGGTCTGAAAGAGACATGACCATGCCCATATCGTGCTCGATGAGCAGGATGGAAAGCTGTTGGTTGTCACGAATGGAGCAGACCAGATCCTTGAGCTCGTTGGTTTCCTGCGGGTTCATGCCCGCTGCCGGCTCGTCCAGCAGCAGCATGCGCGGCTCCGTGGCCAGGGCGCGGGCGATCTCAAGCCGC
>NZ_JBAIYR010000048.1:0-10094 GCF_036763145.1 Desulfovibrio sp. 1188_IL3213
CTCCCTGCTGCACGCCGTGCGCCGCGCGGTAGCGGCGGGTGGGCCTTACGGAGAGTTTTCCGCCCCTGTTCTTTCCGCCATGCGCCTGCCGCGATCCTGCCAGGGGTATATATGGGGAACGCGTGGCGAGCTGCGCCCAGCATGGGCCGCTCTGGGGCTTGAGCCGAAAAACGTGCGCTTTGACGCCGCCTGCGGTCAGGATATTTCCTTGACCCTCACTTTTCCCTGACCATCAAGAAGCCGGGCATTTCTGCCTTGAAATGTCCTGGCCGCTTCGGTCAGATTTCATTCACTTCCGGCCATTCCGGGGTAACCCCGGCCACTTCGGATATTTTCAGACCACCCTGATTCTCCTCGCTCCATTCCTTCCCAGCCCGATACACTGCGGGCCAACGCCCGACCATTCTGGTTTTTTTGCGGCTTCGCCCTGCTGGCAAAGGGGCTTTCAGCATGCCCTTTCCGGGCCGATTGACGCTTCTCATCCACGTCAGTTTTCACAGACGCTCATGACGCATACATTTTATATGCGTTTATTTGTTTTTTAGACTTTTTATATATCTAGTATTTTCATGCGGTAATAAAAAATATGTCGCAAGATATAATAAGTTTTGCAATAAAAGCCGAAAAGCTATATAGACTTGGTTAGACTGGCGCCAGTTTCTGGTTCTTCCTGACTTTTTCTCCAGGTCTCTTCCTGTCCACCTCCTCTGCCACTGACCTCTCGCAGACCTGAACAGGCTCTGTTTTAGCTGTTAATCCATTGTCACTGACCTCGCGCAGGCCTGAACAGGCTGTGTTTTTGGCTGTTAATTCACAAAACTCACGAGTTCGAAGGGGCTGTCTATGAAAATGGGAATCATGAGCAAGATGATGCTCAACATCTTGGTTCCGTCCATGCTGGGGCTGACCGCAGTTTGTGTTTTCAGCTATTGGCGGGCGGAAACGTCTCTTACGCAACAAATTGCGCACGAGTTGAACACCGTTATCGACAAGCAGGTGCATGGTCTGGTCACCGTGCAGCAAATGACGCGCGGTCTCATGAAGACCAGCGCCCAATCCAACCATGTCAGGAATGCGCTGATTCGCCGGGGTGCCGGGGAGCCGACGCTGGAAGTGGTCTACGATGAGCCGGTTTCCAGCGGAGCGGACGTGCAGAGCGTTCTTGACAGCCTGACAGAGCACTTCGGCATTGTGGACGGCGCCGGTCTCCTTGATATCGACGGGCGGGTCATAGCCCACACGGCCAGAGATCTTGTAGGGCGGAACATGGGTGAGCGCAGATCTGTGAACGCGGCTCTTCGGGGAAGTATGGGCTTTGAGAACATTCCCAACCATGCGGGAGACCTCGCCACCATAATTACCACCCCTGTCATGAAGGACGGCAAGCCCTACGGCGTGCTGTACGCCTATATGAGCCTTGCCCGCCTGAGCGCCGATACCACAGACACCATCAAGATCGGGAAAGACAGCTTTTGTG
This sequence comes from Desulfovibrio sp. 1188_IL3213, assembly GCF_036763145.1. NCBI lineage: Bacteria > Pseudomonadati > Thermodesulfobacteriota > Desulfovibrionia > Desulfovibrionales > Desulfovibrionaceae > Desulfovibrio > Desulfovibrio sp. 1188_IL3213. The sequence continues at coordinate 1,478 of NZ_JBAIYR010000048.1, forward strand.
CTGTTTACGACAGCGAGGGCAGGGTGCTCATGCACCCAGACAAGCGTTTGCTCGGGTCTGACAGCAAGCATCTGCCATTTGTCAAGGCGGCCTTGGCCGAAGGCAACGGCCGTGCGGTTTATAACCACGGCGATGCGGAGATGGTCGCCTATTACCGGCACATGCCGGAAAGCAACTGGCATGTGGTGCTTGTGGGCAACAGGGATGAACTGCTTGGCCCGGCCCGCAACCTGCTGAAAGAAAACATGCTTGTGGGTGGCATAGCCGTCATTGTGGTGGGTTTTATTATTATTGTTGTGTCGCGGGGTATTGCACGTTCCATCCGGGCTGGCGAAAATTATGTGCAGGCCGTTGCCGGTGGCAACTTCAACCCTTCACAGGAGGAAGAGACGGCGTTGGGAAGTGCGGCCAAGCGCAGTGATGAAATCGGCGGGCTTTCGCAGGGCATTCAGGGCATGGTGGGCAAGCTGCGCAGTCTGTTCCACGACAGTGAGGAAAAAAACCGTCAGGCAGAGTTTGCCAAAACAGAAGCCGAGGAAGCAATGGGCGAAGCCCAGGAGGCGCGCAAGCAGGCGGAAAATGCCCGGCAAGAGGGCATGCTGGCCGCAGCCGGACAACTGGAAGCAGTGGCAGGTATTATCTCGTCCGCGTCCACTCAGCTCTCCGCCCAGATTGAGCAGTCTGACCGCAGCGCCGCCGAATCGTCCCAGCGTCTTTCCGAGGCCGCTACTGCCATGAACCAGATGAACGCCACGGTTCGCGAAGTGGCGCATAATGCCGCCGCCGCCTCCACGGCTTCAAGAGAAACCAAGGAAAAGGCCCATGCAGGCGCTCAGATTGTGGAACAGGCCGTGCGCAGCATAGAAGCGGTGCGGCACGTTTCGGAAGAGCTTAAAAGCGACATGGCCGAGCTTGGCGAGCATGCCCAGAGCATCACGCGCATTATGAACGTTATTTCCGATATTGCCGACCAGACCAACCTGCTGGCCCTCAATGCGGCCATTGAGGCCGCTCGTGCCGGTGAGGCCGGAAGGGGTTTTGCCGTGGTGGCCGATGAGGTGCGCAAACTGGCTGAAAAGACGATGGCTTCCACCCACGATGTCAGCGCCGCCATCAAGGCCATACAGAACAGTACGGCAAAAAGCATGGGTTCGGCAGACAATGCCGTAAACCAGATTGCGCAGGCTACAACCTTTGCCAGCGAGTCCGGCCAGGCCCTGCGGGAGATCGTGGCTACTGTGGAAGGCACTTCGGACCAGGTCAATGCCATTGCCGCTGCCAGCGAAGAGCAGTCGGTCGCCAGCGAAGAAATCAACCACAGCATTGTGCAGGTAAACGAGATGGCGCGACAAAGCGCCATTGCCATGGCCGAGGCCGCGCAGGCGGTTACCGAACTGGCCGCGCAGGCGCACACGCTCAAGAATCTTATCGCACAAATGAAACTCGGCTAGGCCGGGCATATCCCGGTACGCCGCAAAAAGGCTTCCGCGCATAAGCGCGGAAGCCTTTTTGCCTGTATGTGAAAGCATTGCCTGTGCGTGGAAAATATAGCCCCGTTTCTTTTCTTGGAGGCGGCAAAGACTTTTTCAGGCATAAAAAAGAGGCGGCCGCCGGGGGCAACCGGCGGCCGAGAGAGGGAGGATGTTCCGATGGTTAGAGGTTTTGTTCAAAGGAGGAGGTTTTCGGGGGGGATCCGGATGTCCTCAATGGGGGCGGAGGGCATGCGGAAAGTTTGTTACTTTTTTACATATATCGTTACCGCCCGTCGGCGGGTTGGCTGGGTTGGCGACGCATTGCCGTTTTGTTCGGCTCAGCTGCTTCCCGCCCGGCTTTTTCAGGGCGGAAAATCTTTTGAATATAGCCCGTTACAGAGCGTTTTATTGTGGCCTGGACTCAACAAGTTCTTTATAATTGAAGTTCCATGGCGGCGTCGCGCACAGCCGAAATCTTGTTTATACAGCCTTGGCGCTTTTCTGCCGCTTCGCCTATGTACTTTCCGGTTTGTGCCTTTAATGGCCGGCCGGACTTGGAAGCCGATTTATGCGCTACGTAAAACATATGAAATTTGTATAAGGTAAATACGGTTCTGTTTGAAACCTTATTTGTTCTTTTATTTCTCTATGTCATTTTCGTAATCTTGCTTACAGAATAGCAATTGGTGTGCCAAAGTTTAGATATTGGGGTATTTTATAGTTAATATTTTGAATTTAAACAGTTTTTTTTGTTAAAACCGTTGGACGCAACGTTCCACTGCCTGTATTTTTTTTATACAGGTGTATTCGAAATATGTATAAATTTTAATCAGAAGTATGATTTTTATGCGCTGATTGCGTCGCGAAAACTGAAGCTGTCGTGAGGTATCAATGGTCGGCAGAGGCGTGGTGCCGGGGAGGAGGGGACAGAAAAGAAAGGCAAGTGGAGAGGGCGTGGGGCCGGAGCAGTGAAGACGCTATTGGGTTCCTTCCATAGTATTTTTTACGGTGAATTCCATGCTGCATCCTCTGCTGGCAAGGGTACCCAGGGGAATACCCACTTCGCGCCGCATGCGCTGGTCGGCATGAATGAGCATGGCCTGCAGTTCATCGCGCAGCACCTGAAGTTCGCGCCCCAGGCGGGGCAGGGTATCGGGTGATGTGCTGCGGTTATAGTTGAGCTCTTCCAGCTCGTTTTTTTTGGAGATAATGCGCTGCCGCAGGTCTTGTACCTTGGGACGGTACTCTTCCATAATGCTCTGGGCTTTCATGCGCTGGCTCGGCGGCAGGTAGTCCAGCCACACATCCAGCGGACCAGTAGCGGCTCGTGTAGCGGGGACGGGAAGCGCTTCGCCCTGCGGGCCTTGCGCTGAAGAATACGCGGGCAGCAGTGTGCCGCACAGAAAGGTCAGTAACAAAGAAGTCTTTCGCATGGCAAAATAGTTCCTGATCTTGCATCTGTGGCGTCGGCAAGTCAGACGCCGTATATTCAGGTCGAAAAACGGCAGATGCGCTGTCGTGGCAACGCATACTCCGCATCTTATGCGATTGCAAAAATCATGCAACTTTTTTTATGGCCCTTGGCCTGTGCATGATGACACTGTGCGCGCATGACGCTATAAGCACAGGCATGAGTTCGGCACACGACAACCCCGACGGCGAAAGCCGAAAAGAGCCGCCCCAGGGATGGGGCGGTCTGGAGCTTTATGCGTCCATGAAAGGCATGCGGAATGTCTCGCGCACGTCTATCGGCCTGCTTATGGGCGGCGCGGCTCTTGTGCTGGCCCTCATGATCAGCCTGCTGGCCTATATATCCATCGAGCGCAGCGAGGCAGCCATGGCCCGGCTGCTGGCAGAAAAAGGCTCTTCCCTTATTATCGCTTTTGAAAGCATCTTGCGCTCCGGCATGCGTAGCGAGGCGGGCGTGCGCCTGCAGGTGCTCTTGGAAGAAATGGCCGCAAGCCCCGGCATTGTTTTTGTCTCCGTAACCATGCCCGACGGTATCATTGTGGCGCACAGCAATCGTGTGCGCCTCGGTGAGATACTGAAAGTGGAAGACAGGGAGATGGACGAGTCCCGCATGCGCGACCTGAATCCGGGCATGCTGGCCCAATGGGGCATCATGCGCATGGAAGGCCAGCGGGTTTTTGTGGTTTACCGCCAGTTTTCTCCCGGCATGTCCGACCTGCCCAAGGGCTACCCTGTTCCCATCATTTTTCTGGGGCTGGAGATTTCTCCTTTTGAGATCACGCGCAGCCAGAACCGGGATTACGTAGCCATGCTTTCGTCCGTAACGCTTCTGGTGGGTCTGGCCTGCCTGCTGGCATTGTATTATGCCGAGCGTGCGCGCGAATCGCGCCAGCAGCAGCGCAAGGCCGAGGTGGAAGTGCGCCGTCTTGAGGCAGAGGTGCGCCGCAAGGAAAAACTGGCCGCAGTGGGCAATCTGGCCGCCGGGGTGGCTCACGAGATCCGCAATCCCTTGAGCTCCATCAAGGGCTATGCCACCTATTTCGGCCAGCGGTTTCCCGAAGGCAGCGAGGATCGCGCCGCGGCCAACGTGATGGTCAATGAGGTGGACAGGCTCAACCGCGTGATTATGGACCTCATCGGTCTTTCCCGGCCCAGCGATGTCTGCCCCCGGCCCGGCAGCCTCGCAAAAGTGGTGGAACATGTGATCCGCCTCATCAAGCAGGATGCCGAAAAACGCGGTATTGAGGTGGAATACCGAATGGCTCCGGGCGTGCCTCAGGCTATGATCGACCCGGAACGTATGGGACAGGCCCTGCTGAATCTTTGCCTGAATGCGCTGGACGCCATGCCGGAAGGCGGGCGGCTCACCCTTGCCGTGACATGGCACAAGAAAGGCGTTTGCCTTATGGTGCGTGACACGGGCGTGGGGATTGTCCCCCGCCAGTTGCCGCATATTTTTGATCCGTACTTCACGACCAAGGGACAGGGAACCGGCCTCGGACTGGCTATGGTTCACAAGATCGTGGAGGCCCATAACGGGGAGATCAGCGTTACCTCCCGTCAGGCGCAGCCCGGTGTGGAGGGAGAAACCATTTTTCGCATCTGGCTGCCGGAGGCCCGTCCGGCAACGCCGTCTTTTGTGGAACGCAGAAAAAGAAAGCGCATATGACCACAGGGCATAGCACGGCGCAGATGGCCGTTGCCCGGTGTGTCAGGAGGATTGTCAGCGTGATGAACAGCATTCTTGTAGTGGACGATGATGACGCGCACCGCGGCATGCTGCGAACCATGCTCCGTTCCTGGGGCTATACGGTGGATGAGGCTACCGATGGCGACGAGGCTGTGGCCCTTGTAAGAGAAAAAGCCTTTGACGCCGTGCTGACTGATGTGCGCATGGCGCGCATGGACGGCATACACGCGCTCAAGGGGATTCTTGCGTATAATCCCGCCTTGCCTGTAATTCTCATGACGGCGTATTCCTCGGTGGAAACCGCCGTAGAGGCGCTGCGCCTGGGCGCATACGACTATCTGGTCAAACCTCTGGACTTTGAAAGCCTCAAGCACTCTTTGCAGCAGGGCATTGAGCATTCGCGTCTGAGTGTTGAAAATCGCGAACTGCGCCGCCAGTTGACCAATGCCACGACCATGCCCGGCATCATCGGCCGCAGCCCGGCCATCCGGGCCATGCAGGAAATTATGGATACCGTGGCTCCCACCGAAGCCACGGTGCTCATTACCGGTGAGTCGGGTACGGGCAAGGAACTGGTGGCCCGCGCCCTGCATGGCAAAAGCCTGCGCGCCGATCAGCCCCTTATTACGGTCAACTGCGCGGCCCTGGCTGAAAACCTGCTGGAATCCGAACTGTTCGGGCATGAAAAAGGTTCGTTCACCGGTGCGGAGCGCCGCCGTGAGGGACGTTTTGCCCAGGCGCACGGCGGCACGCTTTTTCTGGACGAAGTGGGCGAGATGCCCCTTTCCCTTCAGGCCAAACTGCTGCGCGCCCTGCAGCAGGGCGAAGTGCAGCGCGTAGGCTCCGACACGCAGCTTACCGTGGACGTGCGCGTGCTGGCCGCCACCAACCGCGACCTGCGGCATGAGGTGGCGCAACGGCGCTTTCGTGAAGACCTGTTTTTCCGCCTCAATGTCATCAGTGTTGATGTGCCGTCCCTGCGCGAAAGGCCGGAAGATATTCCTGTGCTGGCGGCGTATTTTCTGGAAAATTTCGCCAACCGCAACCGCAAGGCCGTGCGCGGCTTTTCCGCCCAGGCGCTTGACATCATGCTGCGGCATTCTTGGCCGGGCAATGTGCGCGAACTGGAAAATGCCGTGGAACGGGCCGTTATTCTCTGTAACGGCGATCTTATCACCGCGCGCGAACTGCCTTCTGCGCTGTCCGAAACCATTGCGCCGGGCGAGCGCCCGGCCGAGGCGGATATTTCTTTGGCCGGGCTGCCCCTGGACGAGGTGGAACGCCGGGTCATTGAGGAAACGTTGCGCCAGACCGGCGACAACAAGAGCGAGGCGGCGCGCCGTCTTGGTATTACCCGGGCCACACTGCACAACAAACTGCGCAAGTACGAGATCGAATAGAGCGGCTTGACGAAAGGCGCTCGTGACGACACTGCCTAGAGCAGATTAACTTTGAAAATGTATATTCTCAAAGTTTAAGGCACGCTCACTTCGGCGTTTAACCGCGCAGATAAACTGCGCTTACGCCTCCGTAGCGAACGTCTGCTCACGCAGACGTCCGAGCAATTTAAAAGTTAAATTGCTCTAAAATCATATCGGAAGCAGCATGAGCAAGACACACGCCAAAAACGTCAACGACACGCATATCCAGGAAGACAGCCCCGGTCAGGAAAGGATGGAGCGTCTGGCGGATTTTTTTAATGAAGTTGGAATGCTGCGGCACACCCCGCGCACGGGCTATGCTTTCCTTGGCTCCGGCAAGGAAAATGTGGCCGAACATTCTTACCGGGTCAGCGTTATGGGCTATGTGTTGGCCCGCCTGAGCGGGATTGATCCGGCAAGGGTGACGTTTCTCTGTCTTTTTCATGACCTGCACGAGGCGCGCACCGGCGACCTCAACTACGTGAATCACCGTTACGGGCAATGCATGCCCCGCCAGGCGCTGGAAGACTGCGTGGAAGGCACGGGCCTTGAAGATGACGTGCTGCCTCTCTGGGATGAACTGGCCGAGAACGCAAGCCCTGAAGCCATGTTGGCCCATGATGCGGATCAGCTTGACCTTATCTGCAATCTCAAGGCGGAGTTGGACAAGGGAAACGCTTTTGCCGGGCAATGGCTCGAAAGTGCCGTCAAGCGGCTGCGCAGCCCGGTTGCCAGGGAATTGGCGGACGTGGTGCTGCGCACAGACCATAACCGCTGGTGGTACGGCCATGTGGAGAAAGAATGGTGGGTGCGCCGGGGCCGGGAATGATACTGATAGTCATTTCGACAAACCATAGAAATTACTTTACAAAATATTCCAATCTGCGCTAGTTTCGTCCAGTCCAGAATTGTAGAAAAATGCCGTTTTGGCGGCTTTGCGCCGGGCCATAGCAGGGGGGAGGCATGCACTTTCTGGGGGATGAAGCGGAAGACCGCGCTGAGGGGCATATGCGGTTTTCTGATGCGGGAGGCGTGGAGCCATGCTTGCCGGAGCTGGACCTGAAAAGTCGGGAAAGCTGCCGGATTCGGCGCTTGCTGGGCTGCATGGAACAGTATGACCGCACAACGTGGCTTTTGCAGTTTGAGTCATTTCTGCAAGAAGCCCTGCGAGTAGTGCGTTCGGATCAGATGGGGCGGCATTTTGCCGTTCTGCATGCCGATATGCAGGGCTTTCAGGTGCTCAACCGCGTCTATGGCGAACAGGCGGGCAACAGCATGTTGCGCGCTTTTGCCGCTTTCTTGCGGCATCTGGACTGCTATGTGTGCGGCAGCCGCATTTTTGCCGACCAGTTCGCCATGCTCTTTACGGTCCCCGAAGGCACGAGCCTTGAGGCCGCAGCCGGAAAGATCGTTGCCAAGGGCGAACTTTTTCTTGCGGAAAAGCGCAAGCTTCACCCGCGCAGTCATCTGGCTTTTGTGGGCGGTGTCTGCTCCGTGGAGGGCAAGCCCACCAGCCTGCACCCTCACGTCAGCCGGGCGGATCAGGCGCGGCGCGCGCTCAAGCCCACCTTGCGCTCGCGCGGCGGAATTTTTACCGATGCGATGGAAGTGCACCGCCTGCAGCGGCAGACCCTGTATGAAGACGTGATCAAATCGCTGGAATGCGGCGGCGTCTTTTTTCTTTTGCAGCCACAGGTGGACATCGCCACCGGCACGGTGGTGGGGGCCGAGGCCCTGGCAAGAATGCGCACCCCTGATGGCAGGGATATCATGCCTGCCAGCTTTGTGCCTCTGCTTGAAGAGTCGGGCGACATCATCAATCTGGATTTTCTCGTCTACGGGCAGGTGTGCCGCTACTTGCGGCAGCGCCTTGATGAGGGCAAGCCGCTTGTTCCCATCACTGTCAATGTTTCGCGCGAAAATTTCAAAAACCCTGCCTTTGCCGAAGAATTTCACGACCTGGTCTGCATGCACGGCCTTGAACCGCGCCATGTGGGGCTGGAGATTACCGAAAGCGTTTTTATCAAAAACCTCACGGAAATACGCGCCAGCGTGTGCCAGTTCAAACAGTACGGCTATTCCATCTGGCTTGACGATTTCGGTGCGGGCTATTCCAGCCTCAATGTGCTTAAAGAAGTGCCTTTCGATGTCATCAAGATTGACAGAAGCCTGCTTGGCTCCGGTGAAATAGCCTCTACCAACAAAAGCATTATCAGCAGCATTGTCCGCCTTTCCGGCGACCTGCATATGGAAGTGCTGTGCGAAGGCGTGGAAAACGCCGCGCAGCGCAATTTTCTTCTTGGTCTTGGCGGCATTCAGGCGCAGGGCTTCTTTTATGCCCGCCCGATGCCTTGCCTGGAGTTTGAAAAGCTTATGGAAAGCGGGGGCATGCTGAATCCTCCGCTGGACGGCACACGCTGAGGCATGCCGCCTGCGGGCAAGGCCCCTGTAAAGCCGAACGCCCTGCATGGCGGCGGGATGAAAAAAGGCCGTGCAGGGCGGTGCGGCTTCAGGACCAGCACGCTTTATGCGGCAATGCGGCTCAGCCGACGACCACTGTACCC
>NZ_JBAIYR010000049.1:0-10080 GCF_036763145.1 Desulfovibrio sp. 1188_IL3213
CGTGGGCAGGGCTGCAAATGCGGGTTCATGCAGGTTCATGGCCTCAATGACAGTTCCGGTAATATCCATGCCGGGCGCAGTGTCCAGTGCCCCTGCATGAGGTCGGCGGCGAAATGGACGTGGCAAAGCTGCCCCCCACCAAGACCAAGGTGGGGCTTGTGCTTGCCGATGTGGGCCAGGCGCTCTTTCTCTCCCGCCTGCGGGACTTTGACCAGTTTGAAGTGGGCCTTTTGCGCGCCGAATTCATGCTGGGCAATATCAGCATTCATCCGCAGGCTCTGGAAGCCTTTGACAAGGGCGAGCTTGAAGGCGTGGTGCATACCAAGCTGAAAGAGCTTGAAGACCGCCTTTCCAAGGTGCTGCGCGAGCAAATGGCCGCAGGCCTCATTGTCTTCAATATCAATCTGCGCGAATACGTGGGCGAGGTCACGGGCCTTTCCGCCGAACTGGCCGCTCTGGCCGACACGGGCAAAAGCCTGAACGCCGAAGATGTGCTTTTGCAGCACCGCAAGATGCGCGAGCTTGACCACAAGATCGACCAGCATATGGAAATGGCCTCGCGCCGCATCGAGGTGCTCAAAACCTCGCCCGATCTGGCCGACCATGTGCGCATCATAATGGGTTACGATGACGAGCTTGCCCTGCAGAACAGCAGTGACCCCGAATCCGGCAAACGCATTGCAGAGATCGAGGCCAGTGTTGAAGCGCATGTGAAACGCATTCAGGACCTGCCCGCCGTCACCCGCCTGATGGAAAACATTGCCCATCTGCGTGAAGAAGTGGGCCTGCGTTCGGGGCTCAAGAAAGAAATGGACGATGTGCGCAATCTGCCGGAAAAAATTCGCGGCATGATCAAGGCGCGTGGCTTCCGCACCGGTAAGGAGCACTATGTGCAAACCCTTGCCCAGAACCTGGCCCTGTTTGCCATGGCCTTCTACGGCAAGCCCATTACCTACCGCACCACGGACTTCAAGAGTAATGAATATCGCAACCTGCTTGGCGGCAACCTCTTCGAGCACTTTGAAGACAACCCCATGCTTGGTTACCGCGGCGTGTCGCGCAATATTCATGACTGGGAAATCGAGGCGTTCAAGCTGGCTCGCGGTGTATACGGCGGGTCCAACCTGCGCATGATGCTGCCCTTTGTGCGCACCCTGGAAGAAGCCCGCTCCATGCGCAGCTACCTTGAGCAGGTTCACAAGCTCAAGAGCGGCCAGGACGGCCTGAAGATCATCCTCATGTCGGAACTGCCTTCAAACGCCATCCTGGCGAAGCAGTTCATTACCGAATTTGATGGATTCTCCATCGGTTCCAACGACATGACGCAGATGGTGCTTGCCACTGACCGCGACAACTCACGCCTTGCGCATATCTATGACGAAGAAGACCCCGCCGTGGTCTGGGCCATTCTGGTGAGCATATTCACCGGCCTGAAGTACGGGAAAAAAGTGGGCTTCTGCGGGCAGGGCGTGTCCAACAGCCTTATTCTGCGCGGCCTGGTCGCCATTGCGGGAATCACGTCCGCCTCTGTGGTTCCCGATACCTACTACCAGACCGTGTTTGATATTGCCGCTGTGGAGGCCGAGAGCATTCCCACCTCCGATCTGGGCAAATGGCTTGGACAGCAGCATCATAAGCGTCTGGCCGAGCTTATGGAAAAGACCGGCTACGGTCATATCCTCAAGAAGTACAAGAATCCGCAGGATATTCAGGAATGGTACGAAGGTGAGTTGCAGCGCCGCCATGAGCAGTTCCGCGAACACCTCGACACGCCCAAGGAAGATTTCTACCGCTCCGAACTGCAGAGCTTCCGCACGGCCTTCCACAAGCCTGTGATCTATGCCACCTGGAACTGGGACGATACGGTGCTGGACGCCCTGCACCATGCTGGTTTCCAGAACTTTGAAGAACAGGCCAAGGCCCTCGCAGCCGCCCGCCTGATCAAAGACTAGCAAACACGAAATAGACAAGGCCAAATGCCTGACAGCAAAACAGCCCGAAATCTTAAAGGTTTCGGGCTGTTTTCACATTCGTAAACTGCTCTGCAAGGATTTTCTTGAAAATCCTTGCCACGAAATGCGAGAAGGCAGGCTTTTGCCTGCCGTAAGCGAGCATTTCAAGTGTTAAATGCTCTAGAGCAGATTAACTTTGAGAATATACATTCTCAAAGTTTAAGGCACGCTCACTTCGGCGTTTAACCGCGCAGATAAACTGCGCTTACGCCTCCGTAGCGAGCGTCTGCTCACGCAGCCGTCCGAGCAATTTAAAAGTTAAATTGCTCTAGACAGTGTCTAGCTTACATAAAGATAGAGGCTGTGCAGCAGGTATTCTTCGTTGCTGTCTGCCGCCAGGGCCAGCAGTTTACGTTTGATGCGGGGCAGCGGCGCAAGGTCGCTGCCAAGAAGCTCAAGGTCCTTGAGCATGCGGGCGACATCATTGGCCGAGGCATTTTTGTTCACATGGCCCCACACATGTTCAGCGGCGTTTCTGGCTTTGCCCGGCTCCGGGTCGCAGGTGAGCGCTTTTTCAATCAGGTCGTAAAACGCATCTGCTGCCGGTTTTTCGTTTTTGAGCAAATGGCGAATGGCGGCATAGGTATTGGGGGTGCGCTCAAGCACAAGGTATTTGTAGCGCGCCCATTCTTCCGTGAGTCTGGTGCGCGGCAGGTTCGGTCGGGTCAGATTTGAACACTTGATTGCAGAGAGGTTTTTATCCTTAACCTCCAGCATGACATCCAGTTCGCGCCCTTCAAGCTGGCCGTGCATCTGCATGAAAGGGCGCATGGCAATGGTCCGGGAATGCATGCCGGGTTTGCCGCCTGCCAGTTGCTGTGAATAGTGAATTTTCTGGCGCCCGCTGCGGCTGTTCCAGGTCGCAGCCGCGCGGTCAAGCCAGTGCAGCATGCGGCCGTGCGGCGGCGGATTGAGTTCGTGATGGAAAATGTCAAAAACGGCAGGCAGGTCAAAGTCGCCGCAGACTGCCAGAACATCTTCAATGGTATAGATGCGCTCGTCATTTTCCAGAGCCAGGCGTTGCAGGATAAACGGGGGCAGGGCGGCCAGATTGTCGCGCAGTCTTTGCAGCGCTGTCTGCCTGTCACCATAGCCGCCGCCAAGGTGCAGGATGATGCGGCATTCCGGCCCGGTTTGCAGGGCATCCAGAAAGGTCGCATGGTAGGCAAGATCGGCCACAGCCTTGCGCACCACATCCTGGCGGGGAGAATTGAGCACAGTGTACTGCCCAGGATGCATTGAAAGGCGCGCGCCGCTCTCGCGCGCAAGGGCGGCCAGTTTTTCAAGCTCCGGGCGCAGTTCGTCCTGCCAGTCAAAATGCACGGCCTCGTGCGAGGCCAGCGGAATGATGTCGGAACTGATGCGCATGAGCGCGATGGACTGCTCGCAGCAGTAATGCAGCATGGTTTCCAGCGCGTTCAGATTGTTTCGGCTGACGGACAGCAGGTTGTTCCGGTCCGCGCGTGACAGGGTAAGGCTGCTTTGTGCTGCCCCGGGCAGTCCAATGGTTTTGCACGCAAAGCCATAGCGTATCATGGCATGCTCCTGTTGCGAAAAAAGCCCCCGCTTGCGCGGGGGCTTTGCTGGTAAGAGACTTTGGGTTTTGGGCTTCGGGAACCGGCTTAGTACATGCCGCCCATGCCGCCCATGCCGCCCATACCGCCCATGTCAGGCATGGCGGCGTCTTTCTTGGGTTCGGGCTTTTCGGCAATGGCGCATTCGGTGGTCAGCAGCAGGGAAGCCACGGAAGCGGCGTTCTGCAGGGCAGTGCGGGTCACCTTTTTGGGGTCGATCACGCCAGCCTTGATCAGGTCTTCGTATTCGCCGGTGGCGGCATTGAAGCCGAAGCCGTCTTTGCCTTCGCGCACTTTTTCAACCACGATGGAGCCTTCAAAGCCGGCATTGAGGGCAATCTGACGCAGGGGCTCTTCAATGGCGCGGCGGATGATGTTCACACCGGCCAGTTCGTCGTCGTCAGCGGGCTTGATGTCGCAAAGCACCTTGGCAACACGGATAAGAGCGGTACCGCCGCCAGGCACAATACCTTCTTCCACGGCAGCGCGGGTGGCATTGAGGGCGTCTTCAACGCGGTCTTTCTTTTCCTTCATTTCCACTTCGGTGGCAGCGCCCACATGCACCACGGCCACGCCGCCCACCAGCTTGGCAAGGCGTTCCTGCAGCTTTTCGCGGTCATAGTCAGAGGTGCTGTCTTCGATCTGGGCGCGGATCTGCTTCACGCGGGCCTTGATGTCTTCGCTCTTGCCGGCGCCGTCCACAACGGTGGTGTTTTCCTTGTCGATCACGATACGCTTGGCGGTACCGAGTTCGGCCAGGGTCATGTTTTCAAGCTTGGAGCCGGTGTCGTCGGAAGCCACCTGGCCGCCGGTGAGTACAGCGATGTCCTGCAGCATGGCCTTGCGGCGGTCGCCGAAGCCGGGGGCCTTGACGGCCACGACCTGCAGGGCGCCACGCAGCTTGTTGACCACGAGGGTCGCCAGGGCTTCGCCTTCCACGTCTTCAGCAATGATCATAAGCGGACGGTTCACCTTGGCAACCTGCTCAAGCACGGGCAGCATGTCTTTCATGCTGGAGATTTTCTTTTCCGTGCACAGGATGTAGGGATTGTCCATTTCGCAGACCATCTTTTCAGGATTGGTCACGAAGTAGGGCGACAGGTAGCCGCGGTCAAAGCGCATGCCTTCCACCACGTCCATAGTGGTTTCGAGGCCCTTGGCTTCTTCAACGGTGATGACGCCTTCCTTGCCCACTTTCGCCATGGCTTCGGCAATGATGTTGCCGATGGTGGTGTCGGAGTTGGCGGAAATGGTGCCGATCTGGGCAATTTCCTTCTGGTCGCGGGTGGGCTTGGCAAGGTTGGCCATCTCGGCGATCAGACCTTCAACGGCCTTGTCGATGCCGCGCTTGATAGCCATGGGGTTGCGGCCGGCAGCCACAAGCTTGACGCCTTCGCGGTAAATGGCCTGAGCCAGAATGGTGGCGGTGGTGGTACCGTCGCCAGCGGCATCGGAAGTTTTGGAGGCCACTTCTTTGACGAGCTGGGCGCCCATGTTTTCGAATCTGTCGGACAGTTCGATTTCCTTGGCGACAGTGACGCCGTCCTTGGTGATGACGGGAGCGCCGAAGGATTTTTCAATAGCTACGTTGCGGCCCTTGGGGCCAAGGGTGACCTTGACGGCATTGGCGAGCTTGTCAACACCGCGGGAAAGTTTTTCGCGGGCTTTAACGTCAAAAAAGATTTCTTTAGCAGACATTGGGACATTTCCTCCTAGTGGTAATTCGGCAAAGGTGGGAGTTAGTCGATGATGGCGAGAATGTCTTCTTCGCGCATGACCAGATGGTCAACGCCGTCGAGCTTAACCTCGGTTCCGGCGTACTTGTTGAACAGCACTTCGTCGCCGGCTTTCACAGCCAGAGCGGTGCGCTCGCCATTATCCCCTACCTTGCCGGGACCCACAGCCACAACCTGACCCTTGGAAGGCTTTTCTTTAGCCGTATCAGGGATGTACAGGCCGCCAGCGGTCTTTTCTTCGGTTTCAAGGCGTTTGACCAGAACACGGTCGTTAAGGGGTTTCAGCTTCATGACGTCAGATCCTCCCGGAAATGTTATTATTGTCCCGTGGGACACGGCAACGGACGCAGCTCGGCGTCTGCGCCGAAAATATTGCGCGTACTGGCCGTAGCGAACGCTCGTTTCGTCCGGCCCCGCACCGGCATAGAGATAAGACATACCGGCGGGTTGAAAAGGGGGGAATGCGGATTTTTTTTAATTTTTCTTCTAACTATATAAAATAACAGTATTTTAAAATAGATAGAAAAAAGCCGTATTGCGTGGCTTTCCTCATCATCCTTTTCTGGCCTTCGCTGGCCTGCGCTGGAGCACGGGTTCTCCTTGCGCATCAGGCTTTTCACTTCTGTTATGAATTTATTATCATACGTTATTGGCGCTGAAAGTAAAGCCTGCACGGTGAGGGGCACGGCGCCGGGATATGAGGTTGACTGGCCGCTGCCGATGGCAACGCCTTTGCTCGTGCCAAAGCATGGGGCGCGATCCGATGCGGAATCGCAGGCGGCGGCAACTTTTGTCAGTGCGCGCCCAGGGGGCGTAACACGCTGTCTGTACTGCGTTAGCCTTACGCAAGGCTGCGTGCGGTCCCGAAGTGACGGAAGCGCTACGCAACAGTTGCCGGCACAATGGAAGCGCCCTGCGTGAGCCGCATCACACGGCACACGCAGGGCGGCGTCAGGCGGACCCGTGGTGGGGCATCCGCTCTGTTTGTTCAAAGGTTTCAGCGCAGCATCATGCCATGCCCCTGCGACTGTGCCCGGGCCGTTGTCCGTTCCGGGCGTGGGCGCGTCCCGTTTGTGCTGTTTGCGTTGTTGCGCGTCGTAAAATGTTGAACATGCGCTTCTTGATCAGGCGGCCTAAACGCTGGCCTCGTCCACCAGGAACACAATGGAATAGTAGGGAATGCCGCTGTGCAGCGAAAGCCCTATCTGGCAGGTACGGCTGGAGGAATAGCCCACATCGCAGGTGCTCACCTGCATGCGCAGGCTCTTGAGGGCGGCCTCGTTAAGTTCGGGGTGGCTAAAGCCCCTGTCACCCGCCCATCCGCAGCAATTGATGCCTTCCGGCACGATGACGTTTTCGGCACACATTTTTGCCAGTTTTTCCAGTTTGCCCTCAAGGCCCATCTTGCGCACCGAGCAGGTGGCGTGCAGGGCCACGGTTTTGGGCAGCTTGGTGAACTTGAGGCAGTCATCCATTTTTTCAAGAATGAACTCAATGGGTTCCATCAGCGTGAGGGCCGGATCAAGGGTCTGCTTCATGTGCAGCAGGCAGGGGCTTGTTTCGCAAAGTATGGGGAACTGCCCGTTATTGCTGGCTTCTTTAAGGGCCGCTTCCAGTTCTTTTTCCTTTTTGTGCGCCGCATCGACAAGTCCTTTGCTGGCAAAGGCCATGCCGCAACAGAGCTTGTCGAGGTCCTTGGGCAGGATGACATCATAGCCGCCCTTGAGCAGCACGCTGATAACGGCTTCAGGCTCTGTGCGGCGGTCGGTGTGCTCCTGCCCGGGACCCATATTGCGCGCGATGCAGCTGGGGAAGTAGACGACCCGTCTGGGGTTGGCGCTGTGGGTTTGGGGTATGCGCACCTTGCTGCCGCCCTTGGGCATGTCCTTGTTCCACAGAGGGGCCTTGTTAAAAGTGATGCAGCGCAGCAGCTTTGAGCCGTTTTCCATAAAGGTCGTGCCGAGGGCGCGGTGCAGCCTGTCAACACCGTTGAGCGCCAGAGACATGGTCCGGCAGGTTCCGGCAAAGTGGTCGGCAATGCTGCCTGCCATCTTGCGGCTGAGCGCCCCCGCTTCTCTCTGACGCAGGCTCTTGATGAAAACACCCGTATCCACGCCGGCGGGGCAGCGGGGACGGCACAGGCTGTCGGTGGCGCAGGTGGCGTTGCCCATGTATTCATACTGTTTTTCAAGCTTTTTAAGCTCTTTGCTGTTTGGGGCGGTTTCACGCAGGCGGCATATCTCGCGATAGGCCGTGATGCGCTGACGCGGTGTGAGCGTAAGATCGCGAGACGGACACACGGATTCGCAGAAGCCGCATTCCATACATTTGTCCACCAGTTCATCGGCCGGATGCAGAGGCTTGAGGTGTTTGATATGCCCCTGCGGATCGTCGTTCATGAGCACGCCGGGGTTGAGAATGCCCTTGGGGTCCAGCAGTTCCTTGATGGATTTCATGATGGAATAGGCGGCCGCGCCCCATTCCATTTCCACAAAGGGGGCCACGTTGCGGCCTGTGCCGTGCTCCGCCTTGAGGGAACCGTCGTATTTTTCGGTGATGAGCTTGCAGAAGTCGTCCATAAAGGCTGCGTAGCGCGCCACTTCGGCTGGTGCGCCAAAATCCTGCCAGAACACGAAGTGCAGGTTGCCGTCGCGGGCGTGGCCGAAGAGCGGGGCCACGGTGTAGCCGTGGCGGATAAAGAGGGCCTGCAGGTCTGTGGCGGCCTCGCCCAGACGCTCAAGGGGAAAGGCCACGTCTTCGATAACAATGGACGTACCCACGGGGCGCATGCCGCCCACCGAAGCAAGAATGCCCTTGCGTATCAGCCAGAGCTTGCCGTATTCCTCGGGCTTGTCGGTGAATTCGTGGGGTCGCACAAACTTGACGTCCTTGAACGCCTTGTTGATGGCGGCGATATTTTTATCCAGCTCTTCCTGCGTGGAAGCGCGCGTTTCCACAAGCAGGGAACAGACCTTGTCGTCCAGCGTGTCCAGCCCTTCCGGCAGGCCGGGCGTGCCTTCCACCGAGCGCAGCGACGCCCTGTCCATCAGTTCGGCCGAAGACACGGGCAGAGTTGCCACGGCCGAGGCCAGGTCACAGGCGTCTTTGACCGTGGGCAGCAGCATGAGGGCCGATGCCTTGAAGGGGGCTTCTTCCACCGTGCGGTAGGTCACTTCGGCGATAAAGCCCAGCGTGCCTTCGGAGCCGACCATAAGGTGCTGGAGGATTTCGTAGGGATCTTCGTAGTCCACCAGGGCGTTGATGCTGTAGCCTGTGGTGTTTTTGATCTTGAATTTGCGGCGTATGCGGTCGGCCAGGGTCTTGTCGGCCATGATGCGCCCGCGCAGGTCGCTCAGGCCGTCAAGGATGTGGCCGTGGGTTCTGGCAAAAGACGCGCGGCTTTTGGCATCGGCGGTGTCCAGCAGGGTTCCGTCCGACATGACCATGCGGGTGGATAGCACGGTTTTGTAAGAATTGTCGGCAGTGCCGCAGCACATGCCGCTGGCGTTGTTGGCAAAGATGCCGCCGATGAAGCAGCTGTCGATGGAAGCCGGGTCAGGCCCGATTTTTTTGCCGAATTCGGCAAGGATTTTGTTGGCTCCGGAACCGATGATGCCGGGCTGAAGGGTGATTTTTTCCGCGCCTTCGCTCACCCGCCAGTTTTTCCAGCCCTGGCCGATGCGCACCAGCACAGAATCCGTCACAGCCTGGCCGGAAAGGCTGGTTCCAGCCGCGCGGAAGGTCACGGCCACATTGAGGCGATCGGCCACGCCCATAAGCTGTATGACCTCTGCTTCATCCAGAACGTCCACCACGAGCTTGGGCGTAAGGCGGTAAACGCTCGCGTCCGTGCCATAGGCAAGAAGACGCAGCGGGTCGGTGTATATGCGGTTTTTGGGAATGAATTCCTGAATGGCGTCATAGAATTCTCTATAGGGTGCTGTCAGCATTAGGGATCCTCCAGGGCAGGACATGCCTGCGATGAGTTTCAGATATTCGTTATACAGGCTATCTATTGTTAATAGAAATCACCAGCAAAAAATGCCGCATGAAAAAAAGGCGTAAAAAGACCTGAGGGGTAGCGGTGGTGCTGGCCGGATTGCCGTCGGGACCATGCCGGATTGACGGCAGTTCCGGGAATCAGCGTAAACAGATATCCGTTTGGAAGAAAGCGTTGGAACGGGAATTTTTTTGCCAAAGCCCCGCGCCTCCGGCGCGGTGTTAAACCACCGCACCGGAGGACGTTGCAAGGCGTCAGATTTTTTCTATTTTAACAGCGCAGGCTTTGTATTCCGCCGTTTTGGTGATGGGGTCCATGGCGGTATTAGTAAGCCAGTTGGCGTTGCTTTCACGAAAATGAAAGGCCATCCATACCATGCCGCGAGGCATGTCGTCGGTAACCTTGGCCTGCACCGTAACCGAGCCACGGCGTGAAGACACGCGGATGTTGTCTCCGTCGGCAATGCCAAGGCGGGCTGCGTCGGCAGTGGAAATGTCCGCCGTATCATGCCCCATAAGGCTGTTCAGCCCTTTGCTGCGCCCTGTTTGCGTGCGCGTGTGGTAGTGATAGAGGCGTCTGCCGGAACTGAGCACAAAGGGATACTCTTCATCGGCCACTTCGGCGGCCGGAGTCCAGCTTACAGGCGCAAAAAGCCCCTTGCCGCGCGCGAAGTCGCCGTCCTTGTGCAGCACGGGGCTGCCGGGATGTTCCGCATGGGTGCAGGGCCATTGCAGGCCATCGCCTTCAATGCGGCTGTA
>NZ_JBAIYR010000050.1:0-10064 GCF_036763145.1 Desulfovibrio sp. 1188_IL3213
GTTCTGGAGGCTCCTGAGGCGCACGGAAGCTCACGCGGTTCACGCCGCAATTCCCGTGCCGACCTGCACAGCGACAATTCCGGCAGGTGCGAAGACCTTGCGCCGCAGGACAAAGCGCTGTGCACCGAACTGGTGTATGGCTGCCTGCGTACCGAACTGCGCCTCAATTTCCTGCTGGCCAGGGTTTTGCCTCGGCCCCAGGGGCTGCCGCGCCCCATGCAGTTGTTATTGGCCCTTGCAGTATACGGCCTGCTGTTTCAGAACAGGGTTCCGCCCCACGCTGTTGTTTACGAAGCCGTGGAGCAGGTGCGGATGCTTCTGGGCCAGGGGCTGGCCCGTGTGGCTAACGGCGCATTGCGGTCGTTGCAGCGCATGGGTGAGGAACCATCGCGGCAGTCCTTTTATTCGGGGCGGCCTGACGGGAAAAAGCATCGGCAGGGCGCGGCCGGTGGCGACAGTTTTTTGAGCAAATGCATCTTTTATTCCATACCCTTATGGATAGGGGAGATGTGGCGCGCTGCCTATGGCGAGCACGCGGCCCTCGCGCTGATGCAACGCTCTTTTGAGCGCCCCTGGGCCGCATTGCGGATTAATGCGCAGCATGCTGACGCTCCGGCTTTATACACGGCCTTGGCGTCGCCTCACGGGGCGGCAGCGGCTCTGCCGTCAACGATTCCAACGCCAGCCGCTTCTGGGTTAGACGTGCTTTGCGAAGCGTCTGCGGTAAACCCTGAGGATGGTGCTGGGCTTTCAGAAGGGCAGGCTGATTTTACAGATAAAAATTCGATACTTGAGGTGCAGGACAAAAGGCAGGCTCCCGTTGGCATCGGGCAGTGGGGCCTTGCCTTTGCTCCCGGAACCATGCCGCGCGAGGCCCTGGGCCGTGACCTGCGGGAATGGATTGCATGCGGGGCGCTGAGCCGGCAATCGGCCGGATCGCAGCAGGTCTTGCTTGCTCTGGGGCTTGATCGCTGGAATGAGCCTGTGTGGGATGCCTGCGCCGGGCATGGCGGCAAAAGCGCTGCCCTGATGGAATGGGGCGTTCCAGTGGCATTGTGTTCAGACCGCTCCTTTGCTCGCTTGCGAGGCCTGCCAGCCCAGTGCGCAACGCTTGGACTGCCTGTGCCGCCGCACTGTCTGGCGGATGCCGTTGTGCCGCCGTTGCGGCAATGGACTGGGCATATTCTGGTGGATGCACCCTGTTCCGGTCTGGGGGTATTGGCCCGAAGGCCGGATATCCGCAGGCGCGAACCGCAACATCTTGCTGAACTTGAAGCCTTGCAACTGAATATGCTGCGCACCCTTGCCGGTCTGTTGCAGCCGGGCCGGGAGCTGGCCTACATAACCTGCACGCTCAACCCTGCGGAAAACGAACGTGCTGTCCGTCAACTGCTTGAAAGCAATTCAGATTTGACCCTTGAGCGCCAGTGGCAGACAGAGCACAGCCACCCCTGGCTTGAAGGCATGTTTGGCGCTGTGCTGCGCAGGAAAGGCTGAAGGCAAGAGGCGGGCAGGGCGTTCGCGTTTTTGCCAGACGAGTAAGGCAGGTATGCGTTATTCGCCATAACTGGTGCAGAAATATGCTAAAACAGGCCCCGGCGGGATAATCCCGCCGGGGCCTGATTGCTGTCATGCGCAATGCGGTTTTTGAATGAACTTCAGGGGATTTTACACGCAATGCGTTTATTGCCACCTGCGTTATTTTGTGTAGCTCGCGCCAATGCAAAGCATGTTTGCGCTATTCGGCCTCAAGAGCCACGCCGAATTTTTCCAGCAGGGCATCCAACTCTTGCTTATTGGTATAGTTCAGTGAAATACGCCCGCCGTTTTCGTCGCCGCTGATCTTGGCGGCACAGCCAAGGGCGCTGCTCAGGTCTTTTTGCAGAAGCTTGAAGGCCGGACTTTTCTTGCGCGAAATTTTTTGCGGCACGGGCTGTACGGTCTGCTTTTCCCCTCCTTCCAGCCAGGGCAGGGCAGAGTTGCCGCGCCAGAAGGCTGCGGCGTCTTCAGCTTCACGCACGGTCATGCCGTGGCTTTGAATACGCAGGCGCAGTGCCTCGGCGGCGGAAGGATCGTCAATACCCAGAAGGCAGCGGGCATGCCCGGCGCTGATGCGTCCGGCCTGCAGGTCTTCCCGCGCGCCAGCGCTCAACTGCAGCAGGCGCAAGGCATTGGCGACGGCGGGGCGGCTTTTGCCAAGCCGGGCAGCCAGTTCTTCCTGCGTAAGATCCAGGGCCTCGCGCAGTGCCTGAAGAGCTTCGGCCTCTTCAATGGGGTTCAGGTCTTCGCGCTGCAGGTTTTCAATAAGTGCTGCGGCCATGACCTCTTTATCGCTCAACTCCCGGACGTAGACGGGTACATGGTCAAGGCCCGCCATTTGTGCGGCCCGCCAGCGGCGTTCGCCAGCCACAATCTGATAGGTATCATCACCTGCAAGAGGGCGGACCAGCAAGGGCTGGATAATGCCCTGAGCCTTGATGGAAGCCGCCAGTTCGCGCAGGGCGTCTTCGTCAAAATGCCTGCGGGGCTGCCCCGGGTTGGGGCGCAAAGAAGAAACGGGCAGGGTGCTGCTTGCCGCCTCCTGTTCGCGTTTGGGCTCAGAACCGCCGAAAAGCGCGTCCAGACCTCTTCCCAATCCCTTTTTGTTGCCGCTCATACGTATCACCTCATATGTTCTCGCGTCCGCATCCGGACGCCTTCGGTTGCTGTTTCAGCATGAAAATCGTTTTGCCCTGCCGGGAGCCTTGACAAGGGGGTCCGCGGCACGGCAACCTGCGGCGTACCACGGTCATAATCTTTTCCCGGCGCGCGCCGCCGGGGCATCCAGCCGCAGGAGCTGCGGCCCCATGCCAGCGACCGGCCGTGCCGCAGGCAAGCAAAAGGACAGGTCAATGTTGGAGCATCCCGAACTACGCTATGTCACTGACGCCAAAGGCAATGTGGAAGCTGTTCAGCTTTCTTACAAGCTTTGGCAACAAATCGAGCCAAAGATTCGCAGCCACATAAAATGCCGGCCGGCTGACGAGCCTCTTGTTCAGGCAGAAGCGCCCCTTAAAGGCTTTGACCAGCTTTTGCAGTACTGGGATTTTAAATATCCCTATGCGCCCGACGTGGCCTGTCCCCATTGTGGCGCAAAAACCGACGATTGGCGCGATGATCCTGCGCAGCCTTTTCTGCTGACCAACGCCAATATCGGGGGGCTGCTTGTTTTTCTGTGCAAATGCTGCGGTACGACAGTGAGAAAAAAACATTTCCGCGATCATGTGGCGGTGGAGCATACCACACCCAGGGCCGACTAGGCCCCTCGCCAGTATTTTTTCAACCAGAGCCCGCAGGCATCATGTCTGCGGGTTCTGCTGTTCCAGGGCGCAGCGTGTTCTTTGCATGGCTGCCTATTGCAGCACGGTGCTCTTTTTTGAGGGCCGCCGAAGCACAACTTCCTTGGACAGTCCAAGGTAGGCGTCCGCCCCTTTGGACTTGATGTCGTAGTGGATGATGGACTTGCCGTGGCTGGGAGCCTCAGAAAGACGTACGTTACGCGGTATGACCGTTTCAAAAAGATGGTCGGGAAAGCAGCGCCGGACCTCATTTTTTACTTCGCGTGTAAGACGATTGCGCGTGTCATACATGGTCAGCACCACGCCCAGCAGCGAGAGTTCGGGGTTCAGCCGTTTTTTTACCTGTTCATAGGTCTGCAGCAGCTTGACGATGCCCTCAAGCGCAAAAAATTCGCACTGCAAGGGAATGAGCAGTTCTCTTGAGGCGCACAGGGCATTGAGCGTGAGCAGCCCCAGCGAAGGGGGGCAGTCAAGGATGATATATTCATAGTCTGTCTGGATGGCCTTGAGGCACTGGTCCAGATAAAATTCACGCGCCATCTTGTCCACCAGTTCCAGCTCAACGGCCACAAGGTTTGTGCTGGCCGGCAGAATGTCCAGAAACGGCGACCGGCTTTTGGCGATATTCTGGCGCACCTGTTCCGGTTCATAAAATGTGTTGTACAGGTCGCCGTGCAGGTTTTCCTGCTGCAGGCCAAGTCCGCTGGTGCTGTTGGCCTGCGGGTCACAGTCAACAAGCAGAACCTTTTTTTCCATAACGGCCAGCGCCGCGGACAGGTTGATGGCCGTGGTGGTTTTGCCCACGCCGCCTTTTTGGTTGGCAATGGAAATAATGCGAGCCATGAAAGCCTCCCCGCCGAAAGGGCAGTGGTGTAAAATTGCCGTCTGCCGGGGGTTTCAGGTCAGACAGGCCGTGAGACGCGCTTGTTTTTTTGAAAGTTTCACATGAAACATTTGTAAAAAACACGTCAGCACATTGTGTAGTTATTAAAAGAGAGAGCGTGTAGCGTCAAGGTGTAAAAAAAAATGAGATGCAAAACTAAAAAAGTTGAAAATTTTATGGCCGGAGCCTTGCCCCCCTAGGCGTTTGCAGGGTAAAATGAAAAAGTTGATGTAAATACTGAACATGATGGTAGGCGTGTATGGGCTTTAAAAAAATCCTTCTGGTTGATGACGAAGAAGAAGTCACCCGCATCCTGGCGAAACGTCTGGGCCGCAGGGGCTACGAATGCGCCACGGCCGCCAACGGGCAACTGGCCCTGAACGCGATGGAAGACACGGCGTATCACGTTGTTATTATGGATGTGAAAATGCCCGTTATGGACGGCATGAGCGCCCTGCAGAAAATTCACAGGCTCTGGCCGTGTACGCAGGTTATTCTTCTTTCCGGCCATGCTGACATGCAGTTGGCCGTACAGGCCATGAGCGAAGGGGCTTTTGGGTATCTGATGAAGCCCGTTGACCTGGATGAACTGCTGTTTAAAATTGAAGATGCCGCAACGCAATGTCGGCTTGAGGCAGAGCAGGGCGACATCAATAAGCCGTCTTGATAGACGCGGACAGGATTCTTTTTATGACTGTATTGAAAAAAAGCGGGGCCTTGGCCCTGTTGGCCTTGATGGTATTTTTAGGCTGGGCAGCCGCTACGGAGCAGCGTGCCCAGGCCGCCACGGTTCAGGTGACGGAAGAAAATCTGCCGCAGATGCTGGAAAAACTCTTTCAGGAACGGCCCGACCTTGTCATGGACGTGCTGCGCAGACACAGCGAGGCCGTGCTTGATACGGCGCAACAGGGGTCAAACCTGCGCCGCCAGCGCAGCCTTGAGGCGCAGTGGAGCCAGGAAATGAAAACGCCCAAGCCTGTCAAGCTGGAGGGGCGCCCCGTACTTGGCTCCAAAAACGCCAAGGTGCGTATTGTGGCCTTTTCTGACTTTACCTGCCATTTCTGCCAGCAGGCTGCGGGTACGGTGAGCGGCATTATGAAAGAATACGGTAAGGATGTGAGCCTGGTATTCAAAAATTTGCCGCTGGACGAAAAAGGCCCGGCCAGCATCGCGTCCAGATATTTTCTTGCTGTGGCCCAGCAGAGCGAAGATAAGGCATGGAAGTTTCATGATGCGCTCTTTGCCGACAGAAACCGCCTGGTAACCGAGGGCGAGCCATTTTTGAAAAAAACCGCCCAGGACCTTGGCGTGGACATGAAGCGCCTTGCCAAAGACGTTCACAGCAAAAAAGTTTCTGACATTATGGAAGAAGACCAGCAGGACGCGCAAAAACTGGGCGTGGAAGGAACACCGTATTTTCTGGTCAACGATCTGGTCATACGCGGCGCGTTGCCGCCCGATCTTTTCAAACGAGCGGTGGATATGGCTAAAAATCAGGCGGACAACAAGTCCGCAAAGTAAAGCCTGGGGCGGCAAGCAGAAAGTCTTGCAGAATGTTCCTGCGGTGCTGCCAACATCTGGCAAGCCTGAAATGTAAAAGCCTCCCACCCAGAATGGGACGGCGCCGCAGACACGATGCAATCCCGGCCGTAAACGAAAAGGCATCCGCTTTTTTAAAAAGCCTCCACTCAGAAATAAGTGGGGGCTTTATTTTGTTTGCGAGCAGATCGCTCATGGCGCTGTTTTGCGGGGACGCGGTGGGGATGTTGCTGCGCGTGCGTGAGGTATTGGAAGATTTGGGCGGCCTGAGCGGGGGGATCCTGTTCTGCGTATGCGCGTGGGACAATTCCTTTGTCTTGCTCAGGCATCACCCAGCCATCGTCCTTGCAGTTTGCGCACGTGACACTTCGCAGAGGCGAGGAGCAGAATTCCTCGGCGCCTGCCGAGGTGAGAGTGCCAAGAGAATATCACTGATGCCGCCGGCAGCACGCGGCGGCAGGAAAAGGAGTCGTGCGGCGAAGGTTGCGCCGAGAACGCATCATTGCGCTTATGACGTGAAAAACACCGATACCACGAAAAAAAGAGCGAGGATGCTCAAGAAGCGGAATTACGGAAGAGCCAGGGGGTATGGAAGAAGCCGGGGCAGGGGAGCGCGCGTCTGGTGATTTGTAAAGTCTTGGCTTACAGGTGCAGGGCTTGCGGCGTCAGCTACGCCTGCCCGGAACCGGAAGCGTTTTTTCCTGCCCTGAGGTTGCTTCAGGGCTTTTGGCAGCAGGAGTATCACTTGTGCCTTTGCTGCGGATTACGCGCCCCATCCATTGCCGCAATTGCTCAAGATCGGCCTGTTGCGTTTTTTCAGAGGAATGGAGCAAAAGACGCAAGGTATCAAGCTCTTGTCGCAAGTCCGTATTTTGCCCGGAAGCATTGGGCGTGGCCTGCCCCGCCTGTGCGGGCAGGCGTTCCATAACGGCGTGCAGCAATTGCGCAATACCTTCAAGGGCAGTGGCTTGCCGTTCCATCAACTGCAAAGCTGCTGAGGGAAAAAAGTCCTGTGCGGGCGGCTGCACGGTCTGAAGCGGGGCATTGCCCGCAACAGCCACGGCATTGCTCGGAAAGCGCGTCAAAAGGGCGTCTTCCACGGCGGCCGCAGTGCGGGATTTTTGCATCTGCTCAAGTATTGCGGCGATAACATCAAGTGTTTCAGGACGGTAGCGCCGTCTTCTGCCTTCCCCGACACTGGGTATAAAGGCGGCAAAGCGCTTGCAGTAATAGCGGGTTGTGGATTCCGGGAGGGAAAAATGGCGGGATATGTCCGCAATGCTCAGCAGGCTTTCACTAATGACAGGTTTGCGTGCCATGTCTCCTCCTGTGCGAAGCGTGAACTTGCATATTGTTGCGTTGTTGACCAGGCTCCAAAGAAGTATGGCTGAAAAAGAGCAGGGAGCGCGGGAGAGATCATAACCGCAACAAAGAAACTACGCTGCGCATTTTCTCACGGATTACGCGAAATCAATAATAATGGCAAGCAAAAGCGGTAAAAAAACGGGTTTCATACAAGGATATTGCGCAATATTGATATTGTGTGAATCAAAGTCCGGCGGCATGTCGATACGCACCGTCCACAAAACGACAGTGCCCAGACTGGAAACGCTCTTTAAAATCATATGAAATAATATGGATTTTGGGCCAACATGGCCCCGCAATCCAAAGCCTTGGCACTGGTATTCCGTAATGTTTCTGAGCACTGCGCGAGCAAATTCCCGTTACGGAAACCTGCGCGCGGGAATCCGGGCATTGGCGCTGAGATTTGAAGAAAAAGTCCGGAATATGCCAGAAAAAAGCGCGTTGGGCATATCAGCACCCAAGCAGCAAATATGCAACGAACGTTGGTTGTCCATTGCGGACAGCGGCCGTCTGCGCATGGGATAAAAGGGGTAAAACGGCAGGTAAGCGCAATATCTGTTGCGGCATTGCGCGAAGCGCTCAGCCTCGGCTTTGCATCGGCAAGGCGGAGGAGGCAGCGCGGTTTTTACGAACCTGCGCAGGGCTGAACCTGGACAGGGGAAGACGGCGACAAACGCTGTGCGCCACTATTATGCATGCCTTGAGTAGTTTAGACTTGAGGCAACAGGCAGTCGCATGGCTTGCCGTGCAGAGGCCGCAGAATGCGACCACCAGGCAGTGGCAGTTTTTGGGGGAGTCTACATCGAGAGCAGATTAATTTTGAAATATGAAGTATTTCAAAGCGTTCATTCAGCAGAAAAATGCGATTTTCGGCTGAATCCTTGCCACGAAATGCGAGAAGGCAGGCTTTTGCCTGCCGTAAGCGAGCATTTCAAGTGTTAAATGCTCTAGAGCAATTTCACTTTGAAATTGCTCTGGCGACGGCGCGAGCAGACGCCCGCCGCGAAGGCGTAAGCGCAATTTATTTGTGCGGTTAAACGCCGAAGCGAGCGTGTTTTAAACTTTGAAAATGTATATTTTCAAAGTTAATCTGCTCTAGGTGTAGAGCATTTACATTTTTTCAAAGTTGAAATGCTCTATCGCACCACGCGCCGCACGGCAATGAGCTTGTTGCGCCAGTAGGGGATTGTCATGCTCTCCATACGTACCTTTTCTCCTCTGCGCGGACTGTGGATAAAGCTGTCGCCCCCGGCGTAGATGCCGGTGTGCAGGCCGCGCGGGCTTGAGCCGGTGCGAAAGACCACAATGTCTCCGGGCCGCGCCTGATCCTTGGGTACGGCATAGCCCGCCCTGGCCTGGTCCACGGTAATGCGGGGAACCTTGTAGCCGTTCTGCTTGTAAACCCACCAGATAAGACCGGAGCAGTCAAAGCCCTTTTGCGGTGACGCACCACCGGAGCGGTATTTTTTCCCCATCTGGCTGTAGGCCGTGCGCACTACCTTGTGGGCGGACTCCGGGGCAGGGCCGGGGTCTGTCGGCCGGTGCAGACCGCACCCGGCAAGCAGAAAAAAGACAAGCATGAGCAGCGCCGCCCACGGCTTTGAGAAGATACGTATGTCAGTCATTCCTTTCATGGCAACCTCATGCACAGAGAGCCTTGCGGGCAGGCGGTTTTCTGTGCAGCCCATGCCTTGTGGGGCAACAGGACAAAATACTTTATAACCCACATTGTTAGGTAAGCATAATGTGTGCCAGCCGTTTTTGGCGCAACAAAAGGAATGTTATTTCAGATAGTAGAAATTGTTTAAAAAGTTTATATGGTTCGAGCAGCAACTTCTGCCGTGCCGTGCGTCTGCATCCTGACGCCCCCTGGACCCGTGGCAAGCCTCGTGACATGCGCCCCTGCAAGCGCCATAAAGCTTGCAGGGTTATGTGCTTTTAAAGCAAGGTGCGCCGGTTTTCGTGTCAGGCTTTACCTTTGGGCTTTTTCTCCGGTTCCGCAGTCGGCAGCAGGGAAAGCGAGCGCACAAGAGTTTGCCTGTGCGGTGTCAGTACGCTCTGGCGGCAGCAATGGCGTATCTGCTCAAGAAAGGGCGATGGCGGCAGGGCAAGGCTTTTTCCATACAGGGCGCGCGTGGCGCTGTGACTCACAAAAAGCGCACGAGCGGCGCGGGTCAGGGCCACGTAAAGAAGGCGGCGCTCTTCATTTTCCTGCTCTGGGGCCTCATACTCGTTTGCGGCGGGCGCGGCATCTGTGTGTGGCGTGTCACCAGTCGGCGCTGCGGCAGCATCGGGCGTGCGGTCGTGATTGTCGCCCGTGCTTTCACTCGCAGCCACACCAGCAGGGGGGGCGGAAGGAGGGGGGGCGGCGTGGGGCGCGTCATTACCGGCGCTGGTTGTGACGCCGTTGGCTGCATCTGTGGACGTCGCGTTTCTGGTCGCCCCCCTGTCCGGGCCGAAAAGCATGTCTCGGCGCAAGGGCAGCAGGCCGTCCTCAAGGCCGGGCAAAAATACGGCCTGGAATTCAAGTCCCTTGGAGGCGTGCATGGTCATGATCTGCACATGTTCGGCCTTGCTGCGCACCATTTCCGCTTCTTGCAGCCATGCCAGATGGTGCAAAAACTCCTGCCAGCTTGCCTGTTGTTTCCAGCTTTGTTTCAGCTCGCGCCAGGGCCGTCCGGAAAGAAGCACTTCGCCTGCCCAGTTTTGTCCGGCAAGCCAGGCTTCAAGGTCGGCGGGAGGCGGCAGGGGGCCGGCAGCGGCAAAGGGATTGTCGGGATCGGCATCCAGATCGCCCTGCAGGTTTTGCCGCGGCGCGGTCGTGTCAAATATCTGCGCCAGAGCGGAAAAGCCGCAATGCACCGCAGCCAGGGCAAGCAGCCGTGCGCAGGCCGCATCCTGCCAGAACGCCTCTTGGGCCGGAGCAGATCGGAAGAGCG
>NZ_JBAIYR010000051.1:0-10018 GCF_036763145.1 Desulfovibrio sp. 1188_IL3213
GGTGCTGGGCGGCTGCTGCGGCACAACGCCCGAGCATCTTGCGGCTCTGGCGCAAAGTCTGCGCGGGCTTGGCGAGGTGTGCTCCACCGGCGTGGCGCGCAGCGGCATCTGCCTGACGAGCCGTTCCCAGATGGTGCGCATCGGCGTGGGGCAGCCTCTTGCCATTATCGGTGAACGTATCAATCCTACAGGCAAAAAGCAGCTTACGCTTGAGCTTCAGGAAGGGCGTTTTGATACGGCCCTGCAATTTGCCGATGCGCAACTTGAGGCCGGGGCCACGGTGCTGGACGTGAACGTGGGCGCTCCGCTTGTGGACGAAACCGCGCTTTTGCCAGAACTGGTGCAGCGTCTGGTGGGGCGGCTCACGGTGCCGCTTTCTCTGGACTCTTCCAATGCCCAGGCCATTGCGGCCGCCTTGCCTTACTGCCCCGGTTCTTTTCTGGTAAATTCCGTCAGCGGTGAAGAAGGGCGCATGGAACTGCTGGGGCCGCTGTGCCGCGATTACGGCGCGCCTTTCATCCTGCTGCCTCTTGAGGGGGCAACCCTGCCGGAAAAGGCCGCGGAGCGCATCCGCACGGTGGAAAGCCTTCTTCTGCGGGCCGAGCGCCTGGGCATTCCACGTCGGCTTATGATGGTGGATATTCTGGCTCTGGCGGTATCCTCCAGCCCGGACGGCGCACGCCAATGTCTTGAAATGACGCGTTGGTGCGCCGACCAGGGGCTGCCCACAACCCTCGGCCTTTCCAATCTTTCTTTCGGCCTGCCCGCGCGCGATCTGCTCAATGCCACATTTTTGGCCTACGCCGCCGGTGCGGGGCTTTCATCGTGCATCGCCAATCCGTCGGCCCAGCGCCTGCGCGAGGCGGCTGATGCCCTTAAGGTGCTCGGCGAGCATGACCCCCACGCTTCCTCGTTTATTTCAGGCTACGCCAACTGGAAACCCGGTGAAGGCAGTGTGCTGCAGCGCCAGGGAGGGGGCGGGGCGTCCAAAACCCTTGGCGAGGCAGTGCTTAACGGCGACAGGGAAAATGTCCTCTCGTTGCTTGAGGCCGAACTGGCCGCAGGGGCAGAGCCTTTCACCCTTGTGCAGGAAGTGCTTATTCCGGCCATTACCGAGGTGGGCGCACGTTACGAGCGGCGGGAATATTTTCTGCCCCAGCTTATCCGCGCGGCCGAGACCATGCAGACGGCTTTTGCCCATCTGAAGCCCCGGCTTGAAGCCGGGCGGGGTCCGGAAGAACGCCCGGTGGTGATAATGGCCACGGTGGAAGGGGATATTCATGATATCGGTAAAAATATCGTTTCCCTGCTGCTGGGCAATCACGGTTTTGCTGTCATTGACGCTGGCAAGGATGTGCCTGCTGAAGATATCGTGGCTTGCGCCCTTGAGCATAAAGCGCGTATTATCGGCCTGTCGGCCCTGATGACCACGACGATGGTGCGTATGGAAGATACCATAAAGCTGGTCAGAGAAAAGGGGCTGGGCATCAAGGTAATGGTGGGGGGCGCGGCCGTCACCCAGGCGTTTGCCGATGCTATCGGAGCCGACGCCTATTGCGCGGATGCCGTGGGCGCCGTGCGGGCCGCCAAGAATTTTGTGTAGCGTTGTTCTGCAATTACGCGGGCGCGGTCATGCCGTGCGTCCGCGCGCAAGGCCCGGCGGCATGGTAACCCTTCACGCATATTCCGGCCTTCAGTACGGCCCGTAAAGGTATGATATGAAAAAAATTATTCTTCCCTTGTTGTTGTGTCTGCTTTTGCCCTGCGCGGCATTTGCCGGCTCTTCGTCCGCCTCGGGCGTGCCTTCGCTCAATCTGGCAGGGCTGACAGACCTTCTGACCAAGAACAAGGGCAAGGTCATCATGCTCAATTTTTTTGCCACATGGTGCCCGCCATGCCAGGTGGAGATTCCCGAGCTTGTGCAGGTGAACAAAAAATACGCCGGCAAGGACGTGCTTATCATCAGCCTTTCCGTGGATGACGACGCCAAGGTTGTGGCGCCGTTCATCAAGAAAATGGGCATGGACTACCCCGTGTACATGGCAGACCGTGATATTGCCAAGGCGTTTCAGATAACCAGCATCCCGCACAATGTTTTTTATGCCAAGGACGGGCAGCGCGTCATCTCCGAGCCGGGCATTGCCGATGCCGAAATGATGGAAATGGTGTTCAGCAAGCTGCTTGAGCAGAAGTAAGCATACAAAGCATGTTCCGGGCCTGATCTTCTGGGCTGCGCGTCCATCGCGCGGCCCATGCCGGGCCGGGCTGCGCCCATAAAATATGGACGGCAGGCGCGTGGGGTGTCCGCTGTCCCGACCGCATTGACCAATGCGGATTGTTCGCCATGGAGCCGGAAAATGTTGCGGCCCCTGAAGATGGGGCCGCCCTGCGGCCCGTGCTGGAGGATCAGATGTCTAAGGTGGGGCATGAGATTAAGGTCAAAGAACTGAAAACCGTCTTCAGTCAGGAGCAGATTGCTCAACGGGTGAAGGAACTGGCCGCTGAAATTGACGCCTGTTATGGTCAGGAACCCTTGGTAGCCATATGTGTGCTCAAGGGCGGCTTTGTGTTTTTCAGCGACCTGGTACGGGCCTTGCAAAATAAGAACCTGGAGCTGGACTTCGTGCGCCTGTCCAGCTACGGCAAGGGATCAAGCAGTTCCAAGCATGTTATTTTCAACAAGGATATCGAGATTGATATCTGTGGCAAGCATGTGTTGATTGTTGAAGATATTGTGGACAGTGGACACAGCATGCGCTTTCTGCTCGGGCAGTTTGCCGCGCGCAAGGCCCGCAGCCTGCGCCTGGCCTCGTTGGTGGACAAGAATGAAAGGCGCGAAATTGACGTTCACGTCGACTTTGCCGGTTTTAAGCTGACGCAGGGCTTTATTGTGGGGTATGGTCTCGATTACGCCGAACACTATCGCAATCTGCCCGCTGTTTTTGAGATCATTCCCGAGTAAACGTTCCACTGTTCCGGCTGCCGGATACGGTTTTGGAGAGTAACGGCATGGAAGTAAGATGTCCCAATTGTTCAAGCCGCTTTAACCTGCCGGATCAACATGCCAGGCCGGGTGTGAAGCTGCGTTGTTCGGTTTGCAAGACTGTTTTTGCCTATGATCCGGCCGAGCAGCTTGCCGCCCAGGGGCCTCTGCCTGATATGCCCGTCAAAAAGCGGGGCAGGCTTGGCAAGCTGCTTGGCATCTTGTTGCTGGTGCTGGCTTGTGGCGGAGGCGCGTACTGGTATTTCAAGCATTCCGCCGCTGGCGAAAACGCCCCGCCCACAGAGCAGGAACTGGCTAAAAAGGTGGAAATGCTCACCATGCGCAATGTGCGCCAGTACTATGTGGACAATGAAAAAGTGGGCAAGGTCTTTGTCATTGAGGGCAAGGTGGTTAACGAGTTTCCTGAACCAAAGGAACTGGTTACCGTTGAGGCCGCTATTTACGACAAGGACAAGAAAACGCTCGCCACCAAAAAACAGCTCGGCGGCGTGCAGCTTTCCCTTTTTCAGCTTCAGGTATTGAGCGAAAAGGAGATGGAGTCTTTTCTCAACAACAAGGTGGAGATTCTCACCAATAATACCAATGTCCCCCGTGGGGGCGAGGTTCCCTTTATGGTGCTGTTCTATGCGCCTCCCGATGGCGTGGCCGAATTCGGCGTGCGTATCGTGGACGTGAAGGATATCCCCGTACAGGAAGACAGGCAGGGCGAGAAGGCCGCCAAATAGGAAAATTCTTCAGACTCCGGACGCCACAGGCTGTTTCCGGCTGTTCGCCCGCCGCCGATCTCGCATCGGCGGCGGGCGTTTCTCTGTTGTGGGAAGGATCTGTTTGCGATGCGGTGGGCTGCATCGAAGGCACGGCCCCCTTTGCCCTGCGGCAGCGGCAGGGCAAAGGGGGCTTTCACAGGGGGAATGTCTGCATCCGCAGAGGGTGCGGCCTGATCCTTCAAGGCCGGGGTCGGCAATCCCCGGCCTTGAAGGGCAGACTCAGGAGACGTCAGGCGTTCTGTTCGCTTACGGAACTGGGGGCAAGAGCGCTGTTTTCTTCGTCGGGCAACACGCGCGGCTCTGCCTTCGCAACCCGGAGGTTACCTATCCATATGGTGGATGCGGTGCTGATGACGCCCGCCACAAGCAGATACCCGCAGAGGTACCAGGGTTGAGAATCGTTGGCCTGCACAAGCATGGTCGCTATCATGGGCGTCAGGCCCGAAGCGAAAATGCCTGAGAACTGGTATACGAATGAAATGCTGGAATACCGCACCGTGGCATCAAAGCTTTCAGAGAACAGGCTTGCCATGCTGGCATAGGCTGCAGCATAGATAATGCCGAAGGGAACGATAATAGCCAGGTAAACAAAGAAAAGGTTTGTGGTGGCGTAGTTGTGCAACACCCAGAATACCGGGTAGGCGGTTATGCCCAGCAGCAGGGCGGCTGTGCCGAAGATGCGGCCTTTGCCCACACGGTCTGCCATGGCTCCCCACATGGGAATGAAGCAGGCCATAACACCCGAGGCCACCACAACGGCCATAAGGGCCACCGTACGGTTAACTCCGCAGGTCTGTGTAAGATAGGTCAGTGAGAACACGCCAAAAACGTTAAAGGCGATGCCTTCCACAAATCGCGCGCCCACGCAGGCAGTAAGGGTTTTGGGGTAGCGCTTGAAGGCTTCAAGCATGGGGTAACGTATTTTCGCCACTTCTTTCTTGGCGGAGGAAAAGTCCTGGGTTTCCTGAACGGACGTGCGTATGTACGCGCCCACAAGCACCAGAACCGCGCTCAGCAAAAAGGCGATGCGCCAGCCCCAGGCAAGAAACGCTTCGTCAGACAACAGGAATGAAAGCAGGCCGATAACCCCGGAAGCCAGCATCAAGCCCAGTGAAAGGCCGACCTGGGGG
Organism: Desulfovibrio sp. 1188_IL3213; assembly: GCF_036763145.1. Classification (NCBI taxonomy): domain Bacteria; kingdom Pseudomonadati; phylum Thermodesulfobacteriota; class Desulfovibrionia; order Desulfovibrionales; family Desulfovibrionaceae; genus Desulfovibrio; species Desulfovibrio sp. 1188_IL3213. Next base: position 4,902 of record NZ_JBAIYR010000051.1, read on the forward strand.
AGGCTGCCGTAGAATGCGCGCTTGTGGGCCGGTGCGGACTCATAGGCCATGAGCACGGCGCCTCCCCATTCCCCGCCAAGGCCGATGCCCTGGGCCAGACGGCAGATAACCAGCAGAATGGGAGCCCAGATGCCGATGCTGTCGTAAGAGGGTATGCAGCCAATGAGCACCGTGGCAACGCCCATGATCTCAAGGGTGAGGATGAGCATTTTTTTACGGCCGATCTTGTCGCCGAAGTGACCAAAGATAATGCCGCCCAAGGGGCGGGCCACAAAGCCCACGGCAAAGGTGGCAAATGCCAGGATGGTGCCTACACCCGGTGAAAATGCGGGAAAATAAAGCTTGTTGAACACAAGCCCGGCCACCACGCCATAAAGGAAAAAGTCATACCATTCAATAACCGCGCCCATGAGGGAGGAAATAACCACGCGGCGCAGGTTTTTTTGCGCCTGCTTGTCATTGACGGCAACGCTCATATCGTTCTCCTTTATGCCAGGCCCAGCACGCGGCGGGCGTTTTCATACATGATTTTGCGGCGGGCCTCATCAGTCAGTGCAAAGTCGCGGTATGCTTCAAGAGCGTCGGCCAGCTCCACAAAGGGGTGGGCGCTGGCAAAAAGCACCTTGTCCGTAATCAGTTCATTCATGGCCTGCACATACACGTCCACCATGGGCGCACGTTCGTATTCAGAAATGTCCATGTATACATTGGCGTTGCGCAAGCAGGTGTAAACAGCCTCATTTACAAAGGGGTAGCCACCGTGGCTCATGATGAGCGTAAGCTCGGGAAAGTCCCTGGCTACCTTGTCCACGTCGCGCGGGTCGGCATATTCCAGAATGGCTCCGGGAACCTGGGGCGGCGGGGCCATGGTGATGAATACGGGCAGGCCCAGTTCGCAGCACTTGGCATACACGGGGTAAAAACGGGCTTCGGATGCGGGAATGTGCGCAAGATACGGGTCAATGGCGATGCCCTTCATGCCGTATTCGGAAGAGACAAGCTCGATTTCGCGCAGGGCGGCCATTTTCTTGTGTGGGTCGATTCCCCAGAAGCCCACAAATTTTTTCGGGTAGGCCCGGCAGAACTCCAGCACGCTCGGATTGTTGGCAGGGAAACCATAGGTGGTTTCGCAGTCGCGCCCTGTGATGACCCCGGTCTCCACATCAAGGCGGTCCAGATCGGCCACAATGTCTTCCAGGGGCTGTGGCTTGCGCCGGTCAAAGCCTATGGCCTTGCACGCAGCCTTGAACATGGCGCTGTTCTTGATGCCGTTGATAATCTCGGGAGTGTTTGGACGAAAACGAAAATCTATTACCTTCATTTCCTGTTCTCCCCACTTGCCGAAGCTGCCGGCACGGCCCTGCCGCACGGCCCGTGGCTTTTATGGGCGTCCGGGCCGCAGGAAGCGTTTGGGTTACGAGTGGTACAGTTTGGATGTGACACTTTTCTCATAATCTCCTCCCATGAGATGAACAATTGCAAAAAGCAAAATGCCTGATGTTGGCCTCCGGGTCTTGTGATTTTTTACTTTTGCAGGATGTGTGCCAGCGAAAAAGCAGGGGAGATGGTCTTTTATCTTAAAAAATATCACTCTTATCGGTATATTATGATACATGCTATCGACGATTTGAGCTTGGCTGGATAGTGGTGTCGCAAGTTTGCAGCTAACAGGAATGGTTGTTTTTGTGTGAAAAAAGGCTGTTTGTGAAAGTTAAAACATGCTTGTTTGCGCAGGGTTGCACATGCCGCCATGCGCCACAAAAAAGGAGTGTTGCAAATATGCGTCGCATAATCGGGATGTTTTATTGAAAAACCCTACAGTTTGGTGCAAAACTGCATCATTTGTGAAATGGAGAGCTTTTATCTGCTGGCTGAAAAAAGGAAATATATTAAAACATAAATAAAATTATAGTGTTAGCAAACGTGGCATGCCCCATGCACTTATGTCGCCATAACGAGGATAGCCATCTGTGCAAGGCGTTCTCAGCGCGGCGGCGTACAAATCGTACCGCGCTCTGTAATTCATATTATTCAGGAGTAGCGTGATGAGCATGACCACTTGCGAATGCCGGTCCCCCCAGGAACAGCGCCTGTACGACAAGATTGAAGGTCGCGAAGACAAATTCCGCAAGACCCATCCCCGGGTTTTCAGGCTTCTGGAACGGTTTGAAGGGCAGAAGCCGCGCATTGATATAGAGCGCGCGCTGTATTTCACCCAGTCCATGAAAGAAACCGAAGGTCAGCCGCTGGTGCTGCGCTGGGCCAAGGCTCTCATGCACATTGCCAGCAACATGACCGTCTATGTGCAGGAAGACCAACTGCTGCTTGGCCGCGCCGGCTGCGACGGGCGCTATGGCATTCTTTATCCGGAACTGGACGGCGACTTTCTTGATATTGCCGTGCGCGACCTGCCCACCCGCAAAACGTCGCCCGCCACCATCACGCCTGAAGACGCCAAGCGCGTGGTAGAAGAGATCGCTCCGTTCTGGAAAGGCAAGACCTACCATGAGGCGCTCAACGCGGCCCTGCCTGCCGAGGTACACAAGCTTACCTACGATGATCCCGATGGTCTGATTTCCCGTTTTATCGTCAACGAAACCTCTTCGTTCCGCTCATCCATCCAGTGGGTTCACGACTACGAAAAAATCCTCAAGCGGGGCTTTAACAGCATCAAGAAAGAGGCCCAGGAAAAGCTGGCTGCCCTTGACCCCCTCAGTGCCAAGGACGATCGTGAAAAGCGCCCCTTCCTTGAAGCAGTGATCATCGTGTGTGATGCCATCGTGCTTTGGGCCAAACGCCACGCCGTGCTTGCCCGTGAAATGGCCGAAAAAGAGGCCGACCCCGTGCGTAAGGCCGAACTGCTGCGCATGGCTGAAAACGCCGAACACGTCCCCGGCGAGCCAGCCCGCGATTTCTGGGAAGCCTGCCAGAGCCAGTGGTTTACCCAGATGTTCTCCCGTATTGAACAGAAGACCGGAACCACCATCTCCAATGGTCGTATGGACCAGTATTTCCAGCCTTTCTACAAGCGGGACCGTGAGGCTGGAAAAATTACCGAAGCCCAGGCTATGGAACTGCTCGAATGCATGTGGGTGGGCATGGCTGAATTTATCGATATGTATATTTCTCCCACCGGCGGGGCCTTTAACGAAGGTTATGCCCACTGGGAGGCGGTCACCGTTGGCGGGCAGACCCCTGACGGGCGTGATGCCAGCAATGACCTCACCTATCTGATACTCAAGTCCAAGCGGGAATTTCCGCTGCACTACCCGGACCTTGCGGCCCGCATCCATTCCCGCGCGCCCGAGCGTTACCTTTGGGACGTGGCCGAAACCATCAAGTACGGTTCGGGCTTTCCCAAGCTGATCAATGACGAAGAAATCGTGCCGCTTTACGTTTCCAAGGGCGCGACCTTTGAAGAAGCGCTGGACTATGCCGTTTCCGGCTGCACGGAAGCCCGTATGCCCAATCGCGACACCTACACCTCCGGCGGAGCCTACATCAACTTTGCCGCTGCCGTGGAAATGGTGTTGCGTAACGGGCGCATGAAAAAATACGGCGACCAACTGCTTGGCGTCGAAACGGGCGATCCCCGCAGCTTCACGACCTGGGATCAGTTCTGGAATGCCTATGTGGAGCAGCATCTGCTTTTCCTCAAGGCGGCGTTTACCCAGCAGTACATCATCAACAAGCTGCGCGCCGAACACTTTGCCCAGCCTATGGGTTCCGCCATGCATGACCTGTGCATGAAGCACTGCATTGACCTGCATCAGGAGCAGATTCCTGAAGGCATCAACCTCGGCTACTTTGAATATATGGGCCTGGGAACCGTGGTGGACTCCCTGGCGGCCGTAAAAAAGCTGGTCTTTGAAGAAAAGAAGCTGAGCATGGACAAGCTTATTGCCGCCATCGACGCCGACTTTGAGGGCTATGAGGACGTGCGCGCCCTGTTGCGTTCCGCCCCCTGCTACGGCAACAATGACGAGTATGCCGACGCCATCGGACGCGAAATCGACAAGATTTCCGTGGAGTACGGCAACAAATACTCCATGAGCGACCTGGGCATCCATAATGACGTGCGTTATGTGCCTTTTACCTCGCACGTGCCTTTCGGCAAGGTGGTTTCCGCCACGCCCAATGGCCGTACGGATGGCTTTCCCCTGTCCGACGGCTCCTCTGCCTCGCACGGGGCCGATGTGAACGGCCCGACCGCCGTGCTGCTCTCAAACTGCACCACCAAAAATATGGGCATGCGCGACCGCGCCGCCCGTATGCTGAACATCAAGTTCACGCCCAAATGCGTGGAAGGCGAGCAGGGCACGGAAAAGCTGGTGTCCTTTATCCGCACGTTCTGTGACCTCAAACTCTGGCACGTGCAGTTCAACGTGGTCAACAAGGGAACGCTTGTGGCCGCGCAGAAAGACCCGCAGAAATACCGCAACCTTATTGTGCGCATCGCCGGCTACAGCGCCTACTTTGTGGACCTGTCGCCCGATCTGCAGAATGACCTCATCGCCCGTACGGAACATGATGTGATGTAGGGCGGGCATCTGAAGCGGGGAGGAGATATCCTCCCCGCATTTTTACGATAATTTTCTCTTGAGGCCGTCGCTTGCCGTAGAACGCCGTTGCGCAGAAAAGGAAGGAAACATGTGCCTGGATGACAAACAGCAGGGAATGGTATTCAATATCCAAAAATATTCAGTTCATGACGGCCCGGGCATACGCACCATCGTGTTCCTCAAGGGCTGCCCGCTTTCGTGCCGCTGGTGCAGCAATCCGGAATCGCAAAAATCCTGTGCCGAACTGGCTTGCAATCCCGGGCGCTGTATCGGCATTTCAAAGTGCGGTCATTGTTTGCCTGCCTGTCCTCATGGCTCCATTGTTTGCGGCGACGACGACAAGCCGCGCGTGGAGCGCAGCCAGTGTCACGGCTGTGCCATGCCATGCGCAGACGTTTGCCCAGCTCAAGGCTTGCTGGTATATGGTAAAAAGCGCGATGTGGCTGACGTGCTGCGCGTGGTGGAACAGGACATGGCTTTTTATGCCCGCTCCGGCGGGGGCCTGACCCTTTCCGGCGGCGAGCCGTTGTTGCAGGGCGGCTTTGCCGTGGCCCT
>NZ_JBAIYR010000052.1:0-9812 GCF_036763145.1 Desulfovibrio sp. 1188_IL3213
GCAGTGTTTTTGATGCCGTACTTTTGGGGCGCAGGGCGCGCATGGGCTGGCGGCCCGGCCCGGATGACCGCCTGAAAACACAGGCCATCCTTGGTGAACTGGGCCTTGAGGCACTGCAAAAACAGTGCGTCACCAGCCTCAGCGGCGGCGAACTGCAAAAAACGCTCATTGCCCGCGCCCTTGCGCAGGAAGCCCCGGTGCTTCTGCTGGACGAGCCGGTCAACCATCTGGATATCCGCAATCAGGTGGAAATTCTTGAAACAGTTACAAAACTCGCCCAGCGCAAGCGCATGTGCGTGCTTATCGTGCTGCACCACCTGAGCTATGCCCTGCGTTATGCGCAGGATATCACGCTGCTGCACCAGGGATGTCCGGTGTACCAGGGACCGGCATCGGCCCTGGACGAACACGACCTGAGCCGGACATATGGCATCCCGGTTCGCATGCAAACCATCGACGGCCAGCCTCACGTGCTTTTCTAGAGCAGATTAACTTTGAAATGCTTCACATTTCAAAGTTTTCATTCAGCCGAAAAATGTAATTTTCGACTGAATCTACGCCATGTTGTGGCGCGCTGCACTTTCGTGCAGCGTTAGGGCATTTACACTTTTTCAAAGTTAAAATGCTCTAAAAACGGGCAGACGTTTTTTGCCTTCACCCTGCGCCGGAATGAAACAACAACCACGGCAAAACCTGCAGCGTCCCCTGTAAAGACCCACCCGCCCAGACAGCCCGTGCCCGCGCCGGAAAGAAACGGCAGCACCTGCCGGAAAAACATGGCGGAAGCGCGCTTATTTTTTTACATAACTACACTAAATATAAGTTAATTAATGCCATTCACAGAAAGATGCTTGCGTGGCTATGGCCGCAGTGATATTTTGCCCGCCACGGAGGTCCTATGGACGTGCCTTTACTCTATGAGATAGTGACCATCTTTCTGCTTTCCATCTTCGTCACCGTTACCTGCAACAAAATCAAACTGCCCGCCACTGTGGGCTTTTTGCTCACAGGCGTTTTGTGCGGCCCGTCCGTGCTCGGCATAGTCAGCGACCGAGAAGCCATTGACCATGTGGCTGAAATCGGCGTTGCCATGCTGCTTTTCACCATCGGCATGGAGCTTTCCGGCGAGGCGCTCAACCGCCTGAAACGCCCGGTATTTATGGGCGGCAGCCTGCAAATCGGGCTTACCGTTCTGGCTGTTATGGGCCTTGGCCTTCTGGGCGGCTACACCTATCAGCAGGGCATATTTATGGGCTGCCTGGTTGCCCTTTCGTCCTCGGCCATCGTACTGCGCATCATGCAGGAACGCGGCTCCACCAATACGCCCACGGGGCGGCTGTCTCTCGCCATTCTTGTCTTCCAGGACATTATGGTGGCCCCCATGCTTCTGTGCGTTCCCCTGCTCTCCGGCACCCTTCACCTTTCGCTGGAAAGCGCCTTTTTTTCCACCCTGTGGGTGGTGCTGGCCCTTGGTGGCGTGCTGCTTTTCGCGCGCTTCGGCCTCGACCGCCTCATGGAAGCCGTGGTGCGTACACGCACCAGAGAAATACTGCTGCTCACCACACTGGGGCTGTGCCTCGGCATGGCCCTGCTGACCAACACCCTGGGCCTTTCCCTTTCGCTGGGCGCGTTTATGGCAGGTCTGCTGCTGGCCCGCTCCCAGTACAGCATGAGCGTCATTTCGGGTATTTTGCCCTATCGCGACGTGTTCATGAGTCTGTTTTTCATTTCCGTGGGCATGATGCTCAATGTGGATTTTTTTGGAAAACACTTTTTTTCCATCATTGGCCTCACCGCCCTGTTTATTCTGGTCAAAAGCCTGCTCACGCTGCCTGCGGTGCTCGTGCAGGGCTATCCCCTGCGTGCGGCCATCGTCACGTCCCTTTCCCTTGCACAGGTGGGTGAATTTGCCTTTGTGCTGGCGGCTTCTGGCCTGAGCGCCGGGCTTTTTGACATGGACGCCTATCAGAATTTTCTGGACGTAAGCGTGCTGACCATGATGCTTACGCCCGGGCTTATGGCTATTGCCCCACGTCTGGCCGACCGCTTTTCCGGGCAGCGCGGCAACGAACAGCAGGAAGAGGCTGCGGAGCAGGAAGGCAAAAAACGCCTGGAAGATCACTTGATTATCGTTGGCTTCGGCATCAGCGGCAAGCATCTGGCCCATGTGGCCAAAGAGTCGGGTATTGAATACACCATTCTGGAAATGAATCCCGAAACCGTCAGCCGCTACCGCCAGAAAGAACCCATCGCGCACGGAGACGCCTCGCAGCCCGTGGTGCTGGAGCACCTGGGCGTTACCCGGGCGCGGGTGCTGGTGATTGTCATCTCCGACCCCTCGGCTGTGCGCGCCATTACCATTGAGGCGCGGCGCTTTAATCCCAACCTCCATATCATCGCACGCACCCGTTTTGTTTCCGAGGTGGCGGCCCTGCGCAACCTTGGAGCGGACGAAGTGATTGCTGAGGAATTTGAAACCTCCATTGAAATTTTCACCAGAGTGCTGAGCCAGTACCTTGTACCCAGACAGGATATAGACACCTTTGCCGCCCGGATCCGGCAGGAGAACTACCGCATGATACGTCTCATGAGTTCTGCGACGGACTCACTGGACAGCGTTGTAAACCGCCTGCCCGACATGGGCGTACAGGCCATGCGCCTTGCCGGGATCTCCCCCCTGTGCGGCCGCAGTCTGGCGCAAACAGAATTGCGACGCCGCCACGGGGTGACGGTTATTGCCATCCTGCGGGAAGGGATAACTCACGCCTCGCCGGGTGCGGATGAGGTTTTTGAGCCTGGCGACATCGTGTACCTCTTCGGCAAGACCGACAAGGTTATCGCCATAGCGCCCCTGTTTTCCGGTCCAGTGCGCGAGCATGTCAGAGACGGCAGGGGGGGCAAGCCGCAAGAAGTCCAGCCAACGGCCTGAATGCCGGACTCCAAAGAGAATTGCCCCCGCTCTTGCAGCTTGCCGGACTTCAGCAAATAACCGCACAGCACAGGCCGCGCTGCGCACATTCCAGTCTGCCCGCCTCTGGGAGCCAGGCCTGCGCCAGGGCGACAGAGCGGCAACATGGCGCTACGCCCGGCCTCCTTGCCAGGAAAGCTTGCGCATTTTTCTGTAGCCGTCTAGGATGGCAGACTGCCGATGGAGAACGTCCGCCGGCCCTCTGTCACCACACTTTTCGGGGACCATATGCAGGATCACAAAGAATTGCGCGCCCAGCTTGAGCGGGCGCGGCGCATAGCCATTGTCGGGGCCAAGGACAAGCCCGGTCAGCCCGTTGACCGTGTGGGCCGCTATCTTATAGACAAAGGTTACGAAATTTATCCCGTACATCCGGTACGCACAACGGTCTGGGGGCTTGCGGCCTATCCCGACCTTGCGTCCCTGCCAGGCCCCGTGGACATCGTGAATCTTTTTCGCGCCCCACAATACTGCCCGGAACACGCGCGCGAAGTGCTGGCCCTGCCTTGGCGGCCTGCTGTGTTCTGGATGCAGCAAGGCATACACTCGCCCGAGGCAAGGGTTCTTCTGACCGCTCTCGGCATCACCGTCATCGAGGACGCCTGCATCATGGTCGAGCACGCCCGCCTTCTGCCCAACGCCGCAACTATTCAAGGATAATTCATGCCTGTCTCACCGGATACGGTTTTCAACTGCCGCATGTGCGGTCACTGCTGCGAAGGACGCGGCGGAATTGTGGTCAGCCCCACTGACCTTACGCGCCTGGCAGCACACATGGGGCTTGCCCCCGAAGCCGTTATAGAAGGATACTGCTACCATGTCGGCGGCAAGCTGAAAATCCGCAGCGGCGCAGACGGTTACTGCGTTTTCTTTCAGCAGGGGAAAGGCTGCGGCGTCCACGAGGGCAAGCCCGCCATCTGCCGTGCCTGGCCCTTTTTTCGCGGCAATATTGAAGACCCCGCAAGCCTTGCCATGGCTAAAGAATTCTGCCCGGGCATCAATGCCGACGCTCCCCATGCGGCTTTTGAGCGCCAGGGGCGTCAATACCTGCATGAAAACGGCCTGCTCGCCAGCGACAGCAGCTGCGAAGCCAACGCCCTTATCCTTAAATAACTCATGCGACGCCGCTCCCGCCAGATATCCCTCAAGGAATGCTACGAGATTCTCAAACTTGAGAAGAACGCTGACCTTGCCGCCGTTAAAAGGGCTTACCGCAGGCGTGCCTTTGAGCTGCACCCTGACCTGAACCCCGGCAATGTGGAAGCCAGCCGCGATTTTCAGCGGCTCAATGAAGCCTATGTGGCCCTTTCCGGCATTCTCAAGCACGAAGACGGCATCAGGGCCACATCCGAGGCGCGAAAGGCGACGCAAAAAAGCAAAAAACACGCAGATCCGGACGAGGGTGCCGACAAAACTTCCGGGGCCGCCGCAGAGGCCGGCCGGGCAGAAGAGCAAAGCTCTCCCCCACCTGGCGGGGCTGGCGCTGCCGGGCAACAGCAGGCAAAAACGGCGGACCAAGCCGCGGAACAGCCCAACGAGAGCGCCCAGGCCCAACAACAAGATAAAAAAGCCCAAAACGAAAAAGGCGCCCGGTCTGAAGGAAACGCCACAGACCACAACGCCACGGCAGGAACAGCCTATGCCGAGCAGGATGTTTTGCGCGACCTGCTTAACGATCCCTTTGCCCGCCGCGTTTTTGAAGATATTTATAGCGAGCTGAACCGGCAACATGCCGAAAAGCCGCGGCAGGACACAACCGAAACCCATACAGCGGAATCCGCCCCGCAAAACAGGGCCAGGCCAAAGGCCGCGCCAAAAGAAAAGAAAAGCGCTCCGCTGCATAAAGGCAATCTGGCCTGGGGTACACCCAAGTGGTCTGCCGACATGACAAAGGGCGTCACCGGCATGGTCAGGGGCTGGCTGCGCCGACAGATTGATGAAGAGCAAAGCCTTACCCTGCCCGCAGCCAACCTTGCGCCGGGCTGCCGGGTGCGCCTGCAGATACGCCAAGGCCTACAGGCTGAACTCAAAACGGTTGAAATAACTCTGCCCCCCGATTTTACCGTGGGAAAACCCATACGTTTGCGCGGCCTGGGCAAGCGCATTGGCCCCTGGCAAGGGGATCTTTACCTTACCCTGTATACCGAATAGCCCGGCAGCAGGCGGGGGGCGGGCAACCTTCAGGTAAAATTGCGCTAATCCGCCCCGATTGTGAAAAAACTTATTTGACAATCGTCATGCCAAGCAGTTACTACTTCTGAAAAGCACAGCAGATGCTTCGCATTGAATTTTCATAAAAGCGAACGATGACCATGAGAGAGCTTGCTGCTGGACAGCACGCCGAAGGGGCAAGAGCAATCGAAACTCTCAGGCAAAAGGATCATGGTCGGACGCACTCTGAAATTGGCACACGCTGATGACAGAAGTTGAACCTCAGAAACGAGGTGACTGTCATGGCGTTTTTTTATTCGCCATTAGCCCCGCTCTGGGCGCACCTTCGGCCCAAGCGCCACAACTGACCACGCAGGACAGGCCCGCAGGTGCTGCGGGCAACAAACTGCCGCAGCGGATTTGTTTCGCTTCTGTTTGCTCGCTCTCGTCTTTTCCGCCTTTTTTACGCCATCACAACATTTGAATCAGACGCTTCCCCGCCGAGGCTGTTCGTGTCTTTTTCTGAACAGTCCCACACTTCTGACATTGATCAGCGCCGCACCACGGCATGCAATTTCCATCCAGTAAAATCGCACAGGCGGCCGTCTGCTTTCCAGGCATGCCCGTCTGTTCTTGAACAGCCAGCAAAAATCTCCCACAGCGGCTTGGCCCCTCTGGCGGTATTTTCCAGCGCAGCTTCACGCGCGGATTTTTTGCCGTGTCTGCCTGCGCGCTTTTATGCCATGCCAGCCAGAATGCGTACGGCAAAGGGCGCTTCGGCCTTTGCGTGGCAATCACGCCACACGGCCCACGCCCTTCCGGGCTTTCCGCACAACACGTTCACACACCAGACAGATGACCATTTTTTCAAGGCTCATGGCCGCCCCGCATTTTTTGCGAGGCGGCGCGGGCCTCTCACCCTTTGCTGTCAGCAGGTCGTTATTTGACCCGGAACCGAGTTACCTGTAACTGACGCACCAGCTCCCCCCGCTGTTGCGCAAGGAGGACCCAGACCAAGGCAGGCGCGGCACAGGCCGGACAGGCTCTTTCCGCGCCGAAAAAACAGACATTGCCTTTTCGTGCGGGGTAAAAAAGCGATCACCCCATAGCACCAACAAAAAACAGGGAGCACGCACCATGAGTGACAAGCCCACTCCCCCCGTGGGACATGAAGATCCTCATACTCTCAAACGCGGTCTCAGCCAAAGGCACATTCAGCTTATTGCCATTGGCGGCGCCATCGGTACAGGCCTTTTCATGGGATCCGGCAAAACCATCAACCTTGCCGGGCCTTCCATCATCTTTGTATACGCCATTATCGGGGCCTTTCTGTACCTTGTCATGCGCGCCATGGGAGAACTTCTTCTCTCAAACCTGAAATATAAATCCTTCACCGACATGGCGGAGGACATCGTTGGTCCCTGGGCAGGCTTTTTTGTAGGCTGGACCTACTGGTTCTGCTGGATTGTTACCGGCACGGCGGACGTTATCGCCATAGCCTCCTACTTCCACTTCTGGTTCCCCACGCTTTCTGTCTGGATTCCTTCCATTCTTTTCGTGCTGCTGATTATGGGGCTCAATCTTGTTTCAGTGAACCTTTTCGGTGAAATGGAGTTCTGGTTCGCCTCCATCAAAATCGTGGCTATTATGGCTATCATTTGTGCCGGAGCGGTCATGGTCATTACCGGCTTTACTTCGTCCATATCGGGCGATGTGGCCGCGGTGTCCAACCTTTGGGATCACGGAGGATGGTTCCCCAAGGGGATTTTCGGCTTCTTTGCGGGTTTTCAGATAGCCATGTTCGCCTTTGTAGGCATTGAGCTGATCGGAACCACCGCGGCGGAAGCCAAGGACCCCGAAGTCAACCTGCCCAAGGCCATCAACACCATCCCCTTCCGTATCGTGTTTTTCTACGTGTTTGCCCTGGTAGCCATCATGTGCATCACGCCCTGGTCAGCCATTGACCCGGAAACAAGTCCCTTCGTGCACACCTTCGTGGCCGTGGGCATTCCCGCTGCGGCCAGCATCGTCAACTTTGTGGTGCTGACCTCGGCGGCCTCTTCCGCCAACAGCGGCATCTATTCCACCAGCCGCATGCTTTACGGGCTGTCGCTGGCCGGGGTGGCCCCCAAGTCTTTCGGCAAACTGTCTTCGCACCGGGTTCCCGCCAACGGCCTGCTGTTCTCGTGCCTCTGCCTGCTTCTCGGCGCGTCCATGCTCATTATCATGCCCACCATTATGGCGGCCTTTACCGTCATGACCACCATCTCCGCAATCTGCTTCATCTTCGTCTGGTCAATGATTCTGGTTTCATACTACGTTTACCGCAAGAAGCACCCCGAACGTCACGCGGCCTCCAAGTTCAAGCTGCCCGGCGGCGTATTTTCCTGCTGGATATGCTGGATTTTCTTCGCTATCGTGCTCGTTCTGCTGACCTTTGAAGCTGATACGCGCATGGCAATGCTTACCACGCCCCTGTGGTTCGTCATTCTCGGTATCAGCTACTTCTTCAGCCACAAGAACCATGTCAGCAAGCGGCAGAGCAACACCAACCGCTAAGCAACCGCTTTTTGAAAAAAAAATCAATATAAAAGGCCCGGAAACACCGGGCCTTTTATATTGTATGAAACATATCAATTTTGCGGACATATATGTTTTCAATATTCGCCCAATATTCCCTCTGCGTTTATCCTCACAATGATATTGTGCAGCTAGAGCAGATTAACTTTGAAGTGCTTCACATTTCAAAGTTTTCATTAGCGGCAGATCAGGCGTCCGGCAAAGGATCATCCGCGATGCTGAAAGACATGCCGTCATCCCTCTGTTCCACAACATAGCGCAATCTTTCCTGTACCTTGTTGTGAGCGTCAAAAGTCAGAACCACAGGGCTGCGCTCGGAAATATCGTTTGGTCCGGCCACATATTCAAAAGCGCTGATAATGACCTCATCCCCTTTCTGGCAGGTGCGCGCGGCCGCACCATTGAGGACGCAGCAGCGCGATCCGGCCTCGCCGTAAATGACATAGGTCGAAATGCGCTGCCCGCTGTGCTTGTTCCAGATATAGACGAATTCCAGCGGCATGATGCCCGCCAGCCCGCATATTTCCGGGTCAAGGGTAATGGATCCGTGATAGTCCAGCACACATTCCGTTACGCGGATGCCATGCAATTTGGCGCGTAAAATCTTCAGCATCTTTCTCTCTCTTTCAAAACGTGCCGCGCGGGATCGCGCACGGCGATCAACTTTGAGAATGTACATTCTCAAAGTTTAAGACACGCTCGCTTCGATGCTTAACCGCGCAAGTAAATAGCTCTGCTGTCTTCGCGGCAATCGTTGGCGAGCCTGCGAGCCTTACGAATGGCGACAGCGATTGTATGGAAACAGGCCGATCGTTACACATGCTGCCTGCAAGCGTATTTTCCTGCGTTACGATTTCTGAAGCATCCGTAACTTCCTTTGTCGTAACGGCTGAAGCTGCGCTTGCATCTTTACGGCGGGCGACTGCTCACGCAGCCGCTGGCGTGCATGCGCAATGCCGGCAAACACCCTGGGGCTTCCGGGCGAGGCAGAATTCGTAAAATGAAAAAGGCCGCAGGAGCGGCCTTGAACCTACGGATTCCACGAACAAAGATCAATACGCCTTGATGTACTCGTCCAGATTTTCAGCCGAGCAGTTGCGGCTGACCCAAAAAGCCGAGGCCCACACCATAAGGGCCGTGGCCTGCGTGTCGTCCAGGCTCTTGATTTTTGATTCAAGGCTTGATTTGCTGGCTCCGTGGCGCAGATGCACGCCGTTGACATCGCAGGCGTCAGAAACGCGCAGTATGAGATACGAAAGGCGCGTGTGGTCGGGCATGAGCTTCATATCTTTGTGCGCCTCGACAATGGTCTTCAGTTCCGGCCCGCTGAATATATGCTTTATGCCCGTGATGGCCCGGAAAAACGTGTCCACAGCCCAAGGCAGAATAAACTCCGCGCCAGCGCTCTTGGTACGAAAATAATCCTTGAGCCAGCGTTCCTGTTCTTCATTGATGCGTGCTGCGACTTGCGGCATGATGCCCCCGGGAAAAAACTGTATTTTATGTTCCGTCCGGCACACAGAGCAGCCGAACCTTATTTTACACCATGTTCTATAAAGCGCTACATCAATTAAAGCAGATTTTCAAGATAAAATCTAGACTTATTTTTAAAAATATTTTAGGCAGTTCCGCCACGCGCCCACCGTGCTCGACAGCGCGCAGCTTGCGCAAGCCGTCGTTTCAGAGTACTGCGCCGGCCATGTTTTTTAGAGCATTTTCACTTTGAATTTGCTCTGGTGGCTGCGTGAATATTCTTGGTGCGATTTTTCTGACAAACCGGCGCTAAACGCCGTCACAGGCCCGCCCGGACTTTCCTTCTCGACTCAAGGCCGCCGGTTTGGCATGATTGCACGCTGACGGCCCGTGCTGCGCTTCTCCGGTTACCTGCGGAAACTGCACACATGGCTACGGCCGGCCGAAACCTTTTTTGGCACACCGCAGCCGGGCGGCCCGGTGCGAAAACACGAGAGTATTCATGCATCATCTGCGTCAGGTCAAAGCGTCTGCCGGGTCAGGAAAAACCTATGAATTAACGCGCTGCTTTTTGCAGCGCCTTGTGGCCTGTGGTGAGCTCGGCACGGCGGCATCGCCCGCCTGCGCCCTGAGCAGCAGC
>NZ_JBAIYR010000053.1:0-9811 GCF_036763145.1 Desulfovibrio sp. 1188_IL3213
GCGACAGTGGTTGTGTGGAAACAAACCGCTCGTTACACATGCTGTCTGCAAGCGTAGTTTCCTGCGTTACAACTCCTGAAGCATCCGTAACTTCCTTTGTCGTAACGGCTGAAGCTGCGCTTGCATCTTTGCGGGGGGGCGGCTGCTCACGCAGCCGCCAGAGCAATTTTAGTGAAATTGCTCTGGCGCATTCCCGCTTCATATTTTGGCCGCCGCACCATTTTTTGCCAAATAGCGGCCCGGCGGTCTTACAGCAAAGTGGCTTTATTCCGCTGCCGGGACTTGAAACTTTGCGTCCGCCTCCATATAGTTATGGAAGAACGACTGTAGCCAGCGGCTACGGGGGAGTATTGCGAACCCTATGAGTACTGTACGCGAAACCGCTGTGGGCCTTTTTGTGCTGATTGGCCTGCTTTGTGTGGCCTATCTGACCATCAAGCTCGGCAAAATGGAAGTTTTGTCCGGCAAGGGCTACGAGCTTACTGCCAATTTCGACTCTGTTTCCGGCCTGCGTGTCGGGGCGGACGTGGAAATGTCCGGCGTGCCGGTGGGCAAGGTGATCAGCATCAGCCTGGACCCGGACCCCATGCGCAATCAGGCCGTTGTGCGTCTGCGCCTTGACAAGGACCTGCACCTCTCGGACGACAGCATAGCCTCCATCCTGACCAGCGGCCTCATAGGCGACAAATACGTCAGTATTTCCAGGGGCGGCTCAGACCATATTCTCGCCCCCGGCGACAGCATTACGGAAACAGAATCCGCCGTTGACCTCGGCTCTCTTATCAGCAAATACGCCTTCGGAGGAGTGAAATAAACATGCTCACCCATGCGCTTCCGCGCCGAATCACCCTTGCTCTGTGCGGCTTTCTGCTGGCTCTTGTGCTGCTGCCCGCCGGGGCGCAGGCCAACTCTCCTGCCCGGCAGGCCCTTGAAACATCTACAAACCGCATACTGAACTTCATAAAAAATCCCGACTATGTGAACCCCGCCTCACGCGGCCCCATCCGCCAGCAAATTGAAGACGAGGTTCTGCATATATTTGATTTCAATGAATTCTCCTCACGTACCGTAGGGCCGCGCTGGCGCAGCTTTACACCGGAGCAGAAAAAGGCCTTCAGCGACGCCTTTGCCGACCTGCTCATCAATACCTATCTCAACAAGATTGACGGCTATAACGGCGAACAGGTGCTCTATACGGGCGAGGTGAGCTCGGCCAAGGGCGACCGCACCGAAGTGCGCACCGTGGTCACCATGAAGGACGGCAAAAAAGTTCCCGTGGCTTACCGCATGCTGCCCAAAAACGGCAAATGGCTTGTATATGACGTGTTGATAGAAAACATCAGCCTGGTGAAAAACTACCGCACCCAGTTTCAGGACATCCTGAATACCGACTCGCCGGAAAACCTCATTGCGCGCATCAAGGCCAAGGCAATGGAAGTGCGGCAGGAACATGATAAATAATCATTGTTTGCGCCGGATGCGCCTGCTGGCCTTGAACCTTCTGCTGCTGGCGGGCCTTGCCTGCGCTTTTGCCGAGGAATCCGTGGCAGCCCGGGGCGGGCGGCAGGAACCCACGCCCTCGACAGTCTACGGGGCCGCCCCCATGCTGCCTGCCGGGGCCATCACGGTAACGCCCTACGGTTCATTGCGCGCGGCTGACGACCTTGACGACTACGACACCGCCGATGCCAGCATTGCCGACCCCTTTGAGCCGTGGAACCGCTTCTGGTTTCATTTCAACGACATTTTCTATCTTTATATTGCCAGACCAGCCTACGATGCCTGGGTGTTCATCACGCCGCACCAACTGCGCGGCGGGCTGAAAAACTTCTTTTCCAACCTGCTTTTCCCCGTTCGCTTTGTGAACAACGTTCTTCAGTTCCGCTTTATGGAAGCCGGGGTGGAGTTTGGCCGCTTTATCATGAACACCACGTCAAGCGCAGGCTTTGCCGATGTCGCCAAGGGCAAGCGCACCATCGTGCCGGTTGACCCCACTGGCGAAGACTTCGGGCAGACCCTGGGACGCTGGGGCATAGGCCAGGGTTTTTACCTTGTGTGGCCCATCCTTGGCCCAAGTTCGGCGCGTGATACCGTTGGCCGCGTGGGCGACGTCTTTGCCGACCCCCTCTTCTACCTCAAGCCCTGGGAACTGGGTACGGGACTGGCGGCGGGCTTTCGCTTTAACGACCTCGGCGACGTGCTGCCCCTGTATGAGGACCTGAACAGCGCCGCCGTGGACCCTTATATCGCCATGCGTGAAGCCTATGCAAACTTCCGCAAGTCGCAGGTGATGCACTAGAGCAATTTAAAAGTTAAATTGCTCGGACGGCTGCGTGAGCAGACGTTCGCTACGGAGGCGTAAGCGCAGTTTATCTGCGCGGTTAAACGCCGAAGCGAGCGTGCCTTAAACTTTGAGAATGTATATTCTCAAAGTTTATCTGCTCTAGGGTCTCTGCAGACCATGCCGACTGCGGCCGTCGGGAGCCATGCGCTCACGGCAGAGCCTGCACGGCTCCATTTACCAAAAGCGGGGGTACGCAAGCGTACACCCGCTTTTTTTAGAGCAATTTCGCAGCGAGAATATCCATCCACAATGCTTCCAAGACGCCCGCTTCCGTCAGAACAATTTCAAAGTGAAACTGCTCTAGAGCAGATTAACTTTGAAAATGTACATTTTCAAAGTTTAAAACACGCTCGCTTCGGCGTTTAACCGCGCAAATAAATTGCGCTTACGCCTTCGCGGCGGGCGCCTGCTCGCGCAGTCGCCAGAGCAATTTCAAAGTGAAACTGCTCTAAAACCACTGAATAGTTTTTCCATTCAGCAGTTTTTCATCTTCATCCATCAAAGCTGCAATTTTTGTCATTTCATGACGGGCTATTTCCAGGTCCGAAACCATAGCCGGGCAAGCGGCTAACGAAAAAGAAAATGTAAAGTCCCTATAGGGAGTAAAACAAAACGATTTATATTGCCATGGAAAGACACCCGCGCGAATCATGTTATAAGTAAAATACAAAAAAGTTTTTGGAGTAAATACGGAAAAATGCACATCTGTCACAGCACCATCGACAGTTTTTTCGTAGGTTTCAACTAAACGCTCCCACTCCTTCACGCTTGAGAGCAGATTTGTTACAGCCAGACTGTCATCTTTCCAAAATACGGTAGAATCATTACAGCTTATTGTGTCCATAACGTGCTCAAGAACACTCCAGGGCGCACAGGGAATTTTTGATACATGGACATGCCAGGCTTCAGCAAACGACGTGGGTTGCCTGAAATGGTCAAAGCAATACCGGTGGTCAGGAAGCATGGCGTAAAATAACCCGCCCGGACTCATGACATTTTGAATATCCAGAAAAAAATCTATGATCCTGGGAATGTGCTCCAAAACATGGCAGCTAATTACATAGTCGAAAGGAGGAACGTTCTTCAGGTCAGCAGTGTAGCTTTCTTTAATAACGTAATCGATGGAAACCGCTTTTTTCACGCAGGGTTCATTTTTGAATTTTTGCAATATTTCGCTGTCATTGCATATATCCGCATAATAAACATCAGCCTCCGCCTTGGTGAAAATGGGCGAATAAAAAGGACCTATTTCCAAAATACGTTTGCGAGTATCAATGCCTTTCATAAAACGCGATGCATCTCTACGCACGTTGATCACCTCGTGTTGAGTATTTACTGACGATGCTGTTGGTATTTAAAATTTTCAAGCATCATTTTTTATGATGTTTTCTCCCAGGAAGCTCTAGACAGTGTCTACCTTGGGAGGCGTATCATAAATTTTTTTACCGCTAATGCCTCAGCATCCCTTTCCGCTTGATGCCAAATGCTGTGGGTGAAGATGTATTTAAAATCCAATCTGCCTTGTGTCATTACGAAAACTCCAATGCCTGTGGCAATATCAGTTCTTCGTCAAATTCGCTTTATCGTGATGCCGTGCGAAGCGTAGCAAAGGAATCTGAATGTCCTGAATCTTTGATTCCAGCGCATTTTCCATTGAACCGCAAATAGGCGGCCTGAAAATACTGAAGCCAATTGTCTTAAAAAACTTACACCGCCTGAACTCGTACGCCACCAATCAACCCTGTTTTTTGATCCGATGCGCAGTGATGGCCGCGCACAGCAGCTTCAACAGGGGCAAGATGGATACACAAAATCCTTTTTCTCAAAAATTCGCGCCAACAAACTTCCGATGCTATTCATGAGATTTTCTGGCAATATAAGCTACACTCTTTCCTTTGACAAACCCAGTAACAGAAGACCTTGCACTATTTGTCAGGGATTGAAATGAGAGCATATATGTGGCCTGGTATACAATACTTCTTCAACGCATTGCATGACTTTTACTGTGCATTTTTTGGACTACAGTATGATTTTTTGAGTATTACTCTCCAAAAAATTTCTTTTTACAGCCCTTTGGAGTCCATATGACATGGCCCTTGCGCACCCGAGCTGAATGCCCTAAAAAAGTACTGTCCATCAAAAACCTCCTGAGCTTGAACGTAGAGCGGTTTACTATAGAAAGCGTTTAGTATTTTGGGCAAGTTCAATCCCTGAAAGTCCCCAGGCAAAGTTTGGAGTTTATCGATTGATTATCACCCAGTAATCCTGGAACACCTATGACTCAACAACCCTTCCTCAACATCACAATGCCCGTGTTCAACAGGCCGGAGCTGACAGCCCTGACCATCACCAGTTTGCGAAAATGTACGGATGCTGTGCCCTTTATTCTGACTGTGGTGGACAACGGCAGTGACCAGACCCTGGTAACATGGTTACGGCAGCAGCACAGGAAAGGCCAGATCGACAAGCTCTTTCTGCTGCCGCAAAATATGGGTATTTCGTGTGCATGCAATATCGGCTGGCAAATGACGCCGGCAGCTTATTTTTGCAAGCTCGACAACGACATGTTCATCCAGTCTCCGACCTGGCTGGAACACATCTTTTCCCTCTGGCGACACGGTCTGCCGCTATCTACGCTTGGCCCGGCGTGGGGCGAGAAAGAAACCCTGAAAAACGGTGCCGCCGTTACTACGCCCGAAGGCAACCTGGGCTATTGCCTAACCAATTTGCCGGGCTGTGCCTTGTTCGTGCCTAAAGCGGTTTCCGATCTCCTTGGTTATTTCAACGAGGATTATGGATTATACGGGGCGGAAGACGGCGACTACGGCCTGCGGATCAACTGTGCGGGCTTTCCCCAGTATACTTACAATTGCGACGGGCTGCTTCGCCATATGGGCAAATGGCCGGACAGCATTCTTGAACAGTACAGGGCTCATGGTCTCAACAGAGAAAATGAACACCGCCGGTTATTTCAGAATCAGGATGGAACCATGGGGATGTTTCCGGTAAACCATTACCTGTTCAATGCCTGCATCAGGAACTGGCGTGTACCTCTCCGGTATGAAATTGCCGATATTGCTGATGACGGCAACGTCCACCTTCGCGAGCGAAAAGAATACCGCCTCGTAAAGGAAGCCTTACTACTCTGCAAACAAAAAATGGATCGTGTTTGTATGGAAACAGGAAATTACGGCAATATATGGAATCCCGGTTTCATAGAAGAACTCAAGGAGGTCATGAAAAGTTGCGGACAAGAATGTGTACCTCTCCCTTGATTTCACTGCGATTACGCTTGGAAACATAGTCAATCATCCTGGGCTGCAATAATTTTCAGAAGCATATCGATCCAGCAGGAATACATCGACCTTCTTTCAAAACAGACTGGAAAATCCTGTCGAAACCATATGCGCCGCCCAAATGGCCGAGGTGGCGTAAGCCGCGGCAAGGGCGCGGATTTTTTTGTTTTTTCGACCCTCCGGCTGACGTCTGCCCTGCGCCGATTTCATACCATTGACATCAACTATTGCGCCGCGAGGCTGCCCGCGCGGCTAAACCTTTTTGCCGAACAGCCGTTATTTCCTGTACGGACTTGTGCGCTTGTCTCAGCCTGCCCTTCCCGGGGAGAGGCAAAAAATGCCCCTGAAAGTTGCACGCATTTTGCAACAGGGGCTGTGTCCGGCACATATGCCCCTCCGTGCCGGGCCGAAATTTTCTATGAGAGGCGCTTATGGCTATCAGTATATCCGGCTCAAACTCCATATCCGGCCTCAGCAACATGGGTACCGACTTTGATACCGTGCTTGCCAAGCTTAAAAAGGTGGAGTCCATACCGCTCAACCGTCTGACCGCGTGGAAGTCCGACTGGAATCTGCGCTACGAGGCGTTCGGCTCCATCATTGAGCAGGTCCAGATCGCCAGCAACGTGCTCGGAACCCTGAGTAACCGGAACAATTTCGTCACCAAAAATGTCGCCACCAGCAATGAGCACGTTCTTACCGCTGTAGCCAACGCTTCGGCTCAGGACGTGCAGCACAACATCAATGTGCTGCAAACTGCCAATAACGCCGTTTGGGCCAATACCGGGCATGTGTTCAGCTCCAAGAACGACATCATCAACGATTCGGGTACGGATCAGTACTTCAAGTTCACCTATGCGGGCGTTACCAAAGAAATCAAGGTTCCTCCCAAGACCACGCTGGAATCTTTCGTCAGCATGGTCAACAACTCTACCGATAACCCCGGCATAAAAGTGAGCATGGTGCAAACCGGCTCGGGCTACGTTTTTCAGGTGGCGGGTAAAAGCACCGGCGCGGCCAACGACCTCATCATCCACGACAGCGGCCTTGTGGGCATGAGCTCTGCGGGCAGCATTTCCACATGGAAAACGAACAACGCCCTCAATCTTGCGGAAACACTCACCGATCCCACAAAGTACTCCTATGACCTGATCATGGAGGACGGCGCAAAATTCAAGATTGCCATCACCGGCGACAAGACCAACCAGAATCTGGCTGACCAGATAAACGCGCAGACAGGCCGCAACGTCGCCAGCCTGGACAGCAGCGGCAACCTGACCCTTACGGGCGTTGCGGGCATGTACCAGCGCGACACGGCGACCACAGAAAAGTCCGTACCCGCCAGCACCAAGGTTGCCCTTACGTCCGGCGGGGCCAACGACACATTGAACAGCGACCTTATCGTCACCATGACATACGATGACGGCATCACGCCTACTGGCCCTCCGCCTGCCGGCACGCGCACGGTCACCATCAAGGCGGGAACCACCATGCGCGATGCTCTGGCCCAGATAGCCCAGGCTTCGGGCATGAAGTCGGCGGACCTGAGCATGGACGCGCACGGCGAATGGTCCGTCAACCTTGAAAATATTACAGACATAAGCTTCAGCGGCACTGAAGCCGCATCCTATACGCCCACCTATACCACGGCTCAAATGGGAACCCGCGTGGGCGACCTTGCGTCCGCCACCACAGCGCTGGTTTTCAAGGCCGACATGCTGAACACGGCCATCGGCGGCAACAGCCCCGATGGCAGCAATTTCACCTACACGATTGTAGGCAAGGATGGCGTTGCACAAACCATTACAATTGCAAACACCGCCACCTATCAGGATCTGGCCGACAAGATTGCCGGATCCCTAACAACACCTGGCAGCGATGGCAACATTTCCCTGTCGCTGGACAATACCGTCAAGTTCTACCTCAGCCAGGGAACAGGCGGCGGCATGGACGGCCTCACCGCAAGCACCGCCACCACCACTACCGCCACGGGCATGCTGCCGTCCGCCACAATTCAAAATCCGCAGCCGGATCTCAACTATACCGTCACCCTCAATGACGGCACGGCCATCAACGTCGGGCCAATAGCCAGCGGCTCTTCCATGCAGGATGTGGTGAATGCCATCCAGGCCACCCTGAACAGTAATCCGGCCGCCCAGGCCGCCGGGGCCACGGCCCAGCTTGTGAAAGCGGACGGAAACCCCTGGGCCGGCGATGCCGACGGCCCGGCCTACCTTGAGGTCACCAATGCGCAGGGCGTCAGCGGGCCGGGCATCAAGGGGCAGGTAGCCACATCGTCCAACTGGAACATCCAGCGGGCCACCAATGCCCGCTTTACCGTGGACAACTGGCCCGTTGAGATGGAGTCCGCCACCAATACGGTCAGCGATGTCATTGAAGGCGTGGTCTTTACCCTTCAGGACGAGGGGCAGGCGCGCATCAGCATCAGCACCGACATCACATCGGTGGAAAAATCCATCCAGACATTTCTGGACGCGGTGAACTCTGTCCTGCTGACCATCCGCGAGTTCACAAGCTTTGACAAGGACAAGGCCACCACAACCAACGACCCCAAGCTGGCGGACAACGACAACTACAGCCCCTCGCAGCTTACCGCTGAAAAAGGCGGACTCTTGCAGGGCAACTACGGGGTGCAGCTTTTCAAGTCACGTTTCAACAGCAGGCTGGGCGGGTCGCCTCCAGGCTTTAAAAGCCGCACCAGCGCCGAAGACGTGCTTTCCGGCGATGTGCTTGCCAACCTTGCCAACCTTGGCATCAAGGTGAACAATAATGAAGCCAGCGACAAATTCGGCCTGCTGGAAATAGCGCCCTCGTCCTCCATTGCCGCATTGCAGCAAATGGACCAGGAAAACTATAATAAAATGATCACCGACAACCTGGAAGCCGTGGTGGATTTTTTCTGCACCGAAGGCACAGGTACCACCACATCGCCGGACTTCCGTTACGGCAGCCATGTGGCGGGCATCACCAAGGCCGGTTCGTATGACGTTTCATACACGGTAGACGCGCACGGCAATATTGAAAAAGTCATGGTGGGCGGCGTGGAGGCCACGCGCGACACAAGCATGCCCGGCTACTATTACAGCGTGGGCTCGGGCGACGGGCGCGGCCTTGCCATTCTGATCGACGACCTGAGCGAAGGCGAACACACAGGGCAGGTGCGCATCAAGGAAGGGCTGGTGCAATCGGTAAACACCTTCCTGAAAAGCGAGCTGGTGTTCAACGACGTCAACATGTCCGGCACGGACCCGAGCAAAAACGCCGACGCCATTGCCCTCAAGTCGCAGAACGGCGCATTGATGGTTTTGCGCAACAACTATAAATCCATCATGGAAAACATTGACAAAAAGATCAGCAATGAGCAAAGCCGGCTGGCCCTCTGGGAATCGCGGCAGAAAAAATATTTCGCCAATCTTGAGACCCTGCTGAATAACTACGGAACCATGCAAAAGCAGCTTGAGTCGCAGATCGACAAGATAAACAGCAGCAAGAGCTGATACGCTTCAAGCGCGGTACGCCAGAGCAGTTTACGAGTGAAACGGGTTAGCTGCTCTGCAAGGATTTTCCTGAAAATCCTTGCCACGAAATGCGAGCAGGCAGGCTTTTGCCTGCCGTAAGCAAGCATTTCAAGTGTTAAATGCTCTAACAAAACACGCACGCCACAAGGACAGCAACATGAACAAAGCGGCGCACGCCTACTTTCAGACCAAGATCGGCACCACTGACCAGGGGCAGCTTCTGCTCATGCTCTACGACGGCGCCCTCAAATACATCCAGCAGGCCCGCACCAAAATGATCGCCAAAGACTTTGCGGGCAAGGGCATCATGATTTCAAAGGTTATCGACATTGTTAACGAGCTTGCCGCCTCTCTCAATATGGACAAGGGCGGCAGCCTGGCCGTCAACCTTAACAATCTCTACCTGCTCTGCACAGCGCGCCTGCTGCGCGCCAACCTGAAGATGGACATGGAGTCGCTCGACAGCGTGGAAAGCATCCTTTCGGGTCTGCGCGGGGCCTACGCCCAGATCATCGAAACCCCCGAGGCGCGCAAGGCCGCGGCGGACATTGCCAACCGCATGCAGCCCTCAGGCTCGGTGACCAAAACAGCACAACCCCTCATGCAGCATCAGGGTTCACCGGTCCCTCGCG
>NZ_JBAIYR010000054.1:0-9630 GCF_036763145.1 Desulfovibrio sp. 1188_IL3213
GCAACCGCCAGCGGCGCTGCGGCCGTGGGCTATGCCCTGCAAAACCTGGCCCGCGCCGGTGACCATATTGTGGCGGCAAAAACGCTTTATGGTGGAACCTATAATCTGCTTGCCCACACCTTCAAGGATTACGGCATTGAAACCACCTTTGTGGACCCGGACCGTACGGAATCCTTCCAGGCGGCCATAACTCCCCGCACCCGCGCGATGTTTGTGGAAAGCATGGGCAACCCCCACAGCAATATCGTGGACATGAAGGCTCTGGCGGACCTTGCCCATAAGCATTCAATTCCGCTGGTGGTGGACAATACCTTTGCCACGCCGTGGCTCATGCGTCCCATTGAGCACGGCGCGGACATAGTCGTGCATTCGGCCACCAAATTTATGGGCGGTCATGGCGCGGCCCTGGGCGGCATCATAGTGGATGGCGGCCGCTTTGACTGGGCCGCTGCCGGAAAATTTTCCCACCTGAGTGAGCCGGACCCGAGCTATCACGGGCTGAGCTTCACAACGGCCGTCGGGGCGGCGGCCTATATAGTGCGGGCGCGGGCCATTCTGCTGCGCGATCTGGGCGCGGCTATGGCCCCCCTGCACGCATTTCTCATACTTCAGGGGCTGGAAACGCTGTCGCTGCGTGTTGAGCGCCATGTGCAGAACGCTCTGGCCGTGGTGCGCCACCTGAACGAACACCCCAAGGTCGAAACCGTCAATCACCCGAGCCTGCCCCACAGCACAAGCCATGCCCTGTACAAACGCTACTTCCCGCACGGGGGCGGCAGCATCTTTACCATTGAGATCAAGGGCGGGGCAAAAGAAGCCAGAGCCTTTATCGACAGGCTGCGCATCTTTTCTCTGCTGGCGAACGTGGCGGACGCCAAATCGCTGGTCATCCACCCCGCATCCACCACACATTCGCAAATGACGGAACAGGAACTGGCAAGCACCGGCATACGGCCCAACACCGTGCGCCTGTCCATAGGCATCGAGCATATTGACGATATTCTTGCCGATCTGGACCAGGCGTTGGCTGCCCTGTAAAAGCTTAAACCCGGCGGCGTCCTGCGGCACTGGCGCAACATTTCCGCACCATGCGCCCAGGGCGACGCCGGACACTCCAAGGTTCTTTGCGGCACTCGCCCGCCCGCGCGCTGTTTGCGCCCCTTCCCCTGAAACACATTGTCTTTTCAGAGGCTATTGCATAAACTGCACGGGTCGGCGTCAGCCATGTCCGCGCAGGGTAAAAACGGTTTGCCCACAAGCGCTCAGGAACCGCCAGCCGTACTGCCGCACCCCTCTGAGGAGAACCTTCATGTTGAAAAAGCTTGTGGCCTTTGTGTTCGTCATGCTTCTGGCTATGCCTGCTCTGGCGGAAGAGCTGAACACCAAATACTTTAGCGTAACTGTTCCCGAAGGCTGGAAGGTGATCATGCCTCCCACGGAAAATCAGGGAACCACCAGCGCCATCTTCGCCAATGCGGCGGGCAATGCCTCGGTGACCTTTGTCGTAGGCCCCAACAGCGGCGCCGACAACAAAACCATCGCAGACATGTTCGCCAAACAGTTCAAAGCGCCCAAACCGCCCGTGGAAAAAAATGGTCAATACACGTTTACCTTTGCCCAGCAGGACATTACCAGCCAGGCATGGGTGGCCTCGCACGGCGACGTGTTCATGATCACCGTCATGGCCGGAGACCGCAAAGCTGCCTCCGCCTTTGTCAAAAAGCATGTCAAAAGCTCGGATTTTTCGGCGCTGCTGCCCAAGTAGCACGTCAGCCCTGCTTGCCAAAAACGGCCGCGTTCATACTGAGCGCGGCCGTTTTGCATTTTTTCGCAAACATATTTCCAACATGGCCCGTCTGTAGCGGCCCGGCGCTTACGGCTTTTTCCTCCTTCAGCGCAGCGGCGTCCTGTACGCACAAAGCAGCCGCGAACTGCTTTTACGGGCATTCATTGCCCGCGCCCTGCTCGCCGGGTCAACATTGTTGCTACATTTTTTATTTTCGTGTAACTACTTACGGGGCGACATATCGCCGCACCTCCGGCAATGCCGGAAATCTCAACGCCAGGAGAGCGTTATGTGGAAAATCTGCTGTACTTGCATGGCTCTTGTTCTTTTTTGGGGAACTCAGGCGCAGGCTCACTTCGGCATGGTCATTCCCTCCACTCCCACAGTAACCGATAAAAAGGAAAGCGCGCTCAAGCTGGACATTGCCTTTGCACACCCCACGGAGCTTCAGGGAATGCTCATGGAGCAACCCAAGGCTTTCACTGTCACGCATGGCGGAAACACTGAAGACATCAAGAGCCTGCTCAAGCCCGCCACCATTATGGGCAACAAGGCATGGACAGCCGCCTATGCCATCAAAAAACCCGGCGTCTACCAGTTTGCCGTGGAACCTCAGCCCTATTTTGAACCCGCTGAAGACTGCTACATCATTCATTACACCAAGACCGTGGTTGCCGCTTTCGGCGAAGAAGAAGGCTGGGCCGAACCCTTGGGCCTCAAGACAGAAATCGTCCCCCTTACCCGCCCTTTTGCCAACTACACGGGCAATGTTTTTCAAGGTCAGGTGCTGCTTGACGGAAAGCCCGTTCCAGGGGCCGAAGTAGAGATTGAAAGCTATAACAAGGGCAAGGGACACACTGCGCCCAACGAATTTTATGTGACCCAGGTGGTCAAGGCAGACCAGAACGGCGTATTCACCTACGGTGTACCCTGGGCCGGATGGTGGGGGTTTGCCGCCCTGAATACGGCAGACGAAAAAATGGATCACAAAGGCGAAGCCAAGTCCGTGGAACTGGGCGCAGTGTTGTGGGTCAACTTTGCCGCCCCCCGCACGAAGTAGCTTGTTTCCGCGTCAGCATGCCTGTGCAGCGCATGTCACGGCAGCCTGCCGCTGTTCAGGCCCGCGCCAGGGTATTTCTACTTTGAAATTGCTCTGGCGACTGGCCGCGTAAACACGGAGCGTTTGAGCTTCGTGGCGGCGCTTGCGGGCGCAGAGTCCGGCCCAGCCCGATGATGAACCTGTTCCATGCCTTGTTTTCCCATTGCCCCTTGCAGCCGGGAAGGGGACAAGGTATGACCAGATGCGGAATCATTTATGCCGGTTCCCGCGTTGCCCCGTGAAAGCGGCGCGGAAACCGGCGGCGCATATCCCGTTTTTTTCATGCCGGTCCCCGGAAAGGATGGCCCATGCATATAGCTGAAGGCGTTCTGTCTCCCCCTGTTCTGGCCGCGGGCTATGCGCTTGCGGTTGCCGGTACGGCCGTGGGCCTTCGCAGGCTGGATTATGACAGGCTCATGACCGTGGCAATTCTGGCTGCGGTCTTCTTTGTCGGCTCTCTCGTCCATGTCCCCATCGGGCCTTCCAGCGCGCACCTTATCCTGAACGGGCTTCTGGGAGTTTTGCTGGGATGGGCGGTCTTTCCCGCCATTCTGGCGGCTCTTGCCCTGCAGGCCCTGCTTTTCCAATACGGCGGACTGGTGGTTCTTGGGGTCAACAGCTTTACCATGGCCTTTTCCGGTCTTGTGGCCTGGTATATTTTTCGGGGGCTCACACACCTTTGGCCCGGCCCGCGCGGATTGCGGATCGCGGCTTTCTGCGGCGGCGCTGTTGGGGTGCTGGGTGCGGGACTGCTGACCGCCCTGGCCCTGGCCTTCAGCGATGAAGGCTTTCTTACGGCCGCCAGGCTCATCTTCCTGGCCCACCTGCCCATCATGCTGATTGAGGGGCTTATCACCATGTTCACTGTGGGTTTTATAGCCAGGATACGCCCGGAAATGCTGCGGCTCACAAAACACGGAAACGACAGCTGAGCGCCGAAAATTTATTCATTTGAAAACATGCGCCTGCAGGCCAACATAACGCCTGCTACAGCGTTGAACAGCACAGATAAACTACGCTATCGCCTTCGTGGCGAACGCATGCTTCTGCGGCCACCGAGATCGTCATACAGCGAAAAATCGCACAGCAGGATTGCTCTGCAAAAAAGCTTTTGGAGCGGGAAGGATTGCACATGTTTTACCGCAGTATAAAATCGCGCTTCCATTCCACGGAAAGAGATGCCGAGCGCTCTCTTTGTTTACTTTTACGCCCGCAGGGCCGCACATCGTCGCTTTACGCGTCCTTTCTCGTCTGTCTTCTGGCTGCTGCCGTGTATTTTCTTTCCTGCACTCCTGCCCAGGCCCACAGGGTCAATATCTTTGCTTGGACTGAAGGCCCCCAGGTAATGGTGCAATGTGGCTTCAGCGGCGGCAACAACGTAAAAAACGGCAAAATTACCGTATATGATGCCGCCAATGACGCAGTTCTGCTTGAAGGCCTCACCGACGCCAACGGCATGTTCCATTTTGACATACCGGCCCAGGCCAGAAAACACGGCTTGCGCATACGCATCAATGCTGGTGAGGGGCATCAGAACGAATGGCTGCTTGATGCCGAGGAACTGGCCCGGACCGCGGAGTCTCCGGAAATCATTTCTGCGCATACGGAAAAAGCAGGCAGTACGGGCGACGCACAACCTGCGGATACGTCCGCTCCCGCACGGCCTGCCGGCGCAACGGCCCAGCCTGTGGGCGCAGGAGGCAACGGCTCCCCGGTCGGTATAGAACAAATACGGGCCAGCATGGACGCCGCCCTTGAAGCTCAGGATGCGCGCATCAATGCCCTGCTGGAATCCCGTCTGGCCCCCCTGCGCCGCCAATTGGCGGAAATGCGGCAAGACGGCCCCGGATTGCGGGAAATAGCGGGCGGCATGGGCTGGCTTGTGGGTTTGGCCGGAATAGCCCTGTATTTTCGCTCACGGCATCGGTAAGACCCGCATGGCCCGCAATGTTTGATCAGCCCTTTGTCCGCCCCTCAGCCATCCAGTGTCTGGATCCGCGCGTGCGCATGGCTGTGGCCGCCTTGGCGGCACTGTGCCTTTCATCGCTGCAAGATGCCTCGGCGTGCGGTCTGGGCCTTGCGTTCGGGCTGCTTCTGCTGATCGCGGCCAGGCCGCCCCTGCTGCCGCTGCTGCGCCGTCTGGCTGTGGTCAATATTTTTGTGGCTTTTCTGTGGTGCGTTACGCCCATTACCATGCCGGGGCGCGAAGTCGTCGGTTGGGGTCCTGTAAGCATCAGCGCGGAAGGGTTGCATCTGGCCCTGCTGGTGAGCATCAAATCCAATGCCATTGTGTGCATTTTTCTGGCTCTGGTTGCCACCATGAATGCCTCCACTGCCGGACGCGCCCTTGAATGCCTGCGCTGCCCGCGCAAGCTGGTCTTTCTTTTCCTGTTCACGGCGCGCTACGTGCATGTTATCGCGCAACAGTGGCAAAGCCTGAGCGTGGCCGCCCGTCTGCGGGGTTTTCGCCCCAAAAGCGACATGCACACCTACCGCACTCTGGCAGCACTGCTGGGGCTTTTGCTGGTGCGCAGTTATGAGCGTTCCCTGCGAGTTCGCGAGGCCATGCTGCTTCGGGGATTCTCAGGACAATTCCATTCAGTGGCGGTGTTCAAGGCCCGTGCTCTGGACGTCCTTTTTGCCGTATTTGTGCTGCTCTGCCTTGCGGGCATCGTGGCCGTAGAATACAGGGATACTCTTTATGGCTGATACTATGGATACGGCACGCGCCATCTTTGCCCTGGAAAACATCCACTTCAGCTACGAGCGCGACGGGCAGCGGCATGCGGTGCTCAATGGCGTTGATCTGGCCCTCATGCCGGGGCAGCACGTGGGCTTTTACGGCCCCAACGGCAGTGGAAAAACAACGCTTTTCCGCTGCATTACCGGGTTGGCGCGCCCGCAGCAGGGCCTTGTGCGCTTTCACGGACGCGCGCTGCAGACCGAAAAAGACTTTTATCATCTTCGTTGCGCCGTGGGTTTTGTACTGCAGCACGCCGAAGACCAGCTTTTTTTCCCATCAGTGCTTGAAGATGTGGCCTTTGGCCCGTTGAACCTGGGTTTTTCGCCCGAAGAAGCCCGGCAACGCGCGCTTGAAACCCTGCGGCACATCGGCCTGGACGGCTTTGAAAACCGCCTGACGCACAGGCTCTCCGGCGGAGAAAAGAAGCTGGTTTCCCTGGCTGCCGTGCTGGCCATGCGACCGGAAGCCCTGCTGCTGGACGAGCCTACCAACGGGCTGGACAACGAGGCGCGCCAGCACATTACCGATGTTTTGCGCGGGCTTGACACTGCCCGTATAACCATTTCCCATGACTGGGATTTTCTGGCACAGGTTTCGTCCACCTACCTCACGCTGGACAAGGGTCGCCTGAACGCCGATGCCCCGGATTTTACCCATGCCCATACCCATGCGCACCCGCTGGGCAACGAACCGCACGCACATACGCCTTAAAAAGACTGTTCGTACCTGCCATCTGCAGGCTGCCCGGCGGCGGCAAAATCCACAAAGGACATCCGTTTTCCGGCTCACAAAATTTGGCGCGGTGAAATAGCATATCACGCGCAAAAACCCCCAGCCGCCTCAAATTCAAGCCGCGTTTTTTTTCAAAGGGACATAAAGGATACTGGATTTATATTCGTATATCCATTATACTGAACATGTTGCTGTTTTTCCTGCATGACACATGCAAAACGGCAGATCCCACAAATCAATCCATCCTGTCATCATTCCACCGATCTCTTGTAATAATGCACGGTTGACACTTTTATGCCGAAAAAATCAAGCATTATACCAGAATATATACAAATCGAATCACACGATCCTGTCTGGGAGTGGCACACGGCATCAGACAGGCTTTTCATGAGTGTCGGAGCGCGTGACCAACTGCACCTGGAAAGCAATCCGCCGCGCAGCATGAAAGACTATCTGGAGCACTGCCCCCTTGAAAGCCTGGCCCAGCTGCTTGAGTCTCTGGAAACAGCGCTCAACGGCTCCCACGGGCCGCACCTTGAAGTTTTTTATCCTTTTGACGATTTTTGGGTGCGCTCGCAGATACTGGTCTTACGGCGCGACGTTTTTGGCCGCGCCACACTGGTCACAGGGTGCAACGTGGCTTTGGAAAAACAGCGTCCCGCTGGCGAGGGGCCAGCGCGCCCCACCCACCCGCCACCCCGAAATCTGCCCGAAATCGCGGTTCTCTCCACCACCCGCAATGATACAAGCCGCCTCATGCTGGCGCTCAATGCGGCCAGTGACGGCCTTTGGGACTGGAACCCCAGCACCAATGTCATCTACTTCAGCCCCCGCTATCTGGACATGCTAGGTTATACCAGCGACGAGTTCCCGCCCCTGTCCACATCCTGGACCAGCAAAGTCCACCCGGACGACTATGAAAACATTGTTCCCATGCAGATCGAATTCATCAACGATCCCAAGCAGGGTGACAGTTTTGAGTGCACCTACCGGATGCGGCGTGGCGACGGAACCTGGGCCTGGATTCTCAGCCGGGGCTATGTGACCCACCGTGATGAGCACGGCAAGGCCGTTCGCGTGGTGGGCCTGCACACGGACGTCACCGCCAGCCAGGGCGACAGGGCGCGTCTTGAGGATCTGGTGCGCAACGACGCCCTTACGGGGCTGCGCAGCCGCACCTATTACGGCATGACTGTCGACAAGCTGGAGCGGCAGCAAATGCGGCCTGTCAGCATCATCATCG
Organism: Desulfovibrio sp. 1188_IL3213; assembly: GCF_036763145.1. Lineage (NCBI taxonomy): Bacteria > Pseudomonadati > Thermodesulfobacteriota > Desulfovibrionia > Desulfovibrionales > Desulfovibrionaceae > Desulfovibrio > Desulfovibrio sp. 1188_IL3213. The sequence goes on from NZ_JBAIYR010000054.1 coordinate 7,604, forward strand.
CTGACATGGACGGCCTGAAACTGGTCAACGACCACATGGGCCACAGCGAAGGCAGCGAAATGCTCTGCCGGGCAGCCGTCATACTGCGCAGCAGCCTCAATTCTGCCGACTGCATCGCCCGCATGGGCGGCGACGAATTTGCCGCCATTGTACCGGGCTGCGCCAGGGAAGACCTTGACGAACTCATGCAGCGGATCAGGGATGCCTTTGATGCCCATAACATCAACGAAGATCACGTACCGACCCATATGTCTGTGGGGGGCGCATGCGCGCAGGACATGACCACCACCCTGGCCCAGGCCCTGTCGGAGGCTGACCGCAACATGTTGGCCGTCAAACGCGAAAACAGCCCCAGGTGGCGGCTGCGCATCAAGAACTGGATAGAGAAGCATACCGGCAAAGCGGTTCAGCTCGACGACAGCCGCTACAGGATGTCTCCCGTACACAACGACTCTTGACGTGGACCGCTCTTTGGTCCAAAGTATTTCCCATGTCCGAAGATAACCCTCCCCCTACGCAGGCCCCCGGCGCTTCAGTGACGGAAATTCCCGTTGTTCAGGAGCCCGAGAGCGGCCAGAAGCTACTTCAGTTCCTGCAACGTCGCTTGAACCTGCCCCAGGCCATGCTGCACCGCTGGGTGCGCACGGGCCAGGTCAGGATCAACGGCAGCCGTTGCAAACCTTTTTCCCGCGTACAGACCGGCGACACGGTTCGTCTGCCGCCTTTCGCCATGAAAATGGCCGCGCAGTGCGATTCTGCCTCGCCCGCTCCGGAAGGCAAGGAACAGCGTAAGGATGATGCCGCCGAAGACGGCCCCCCGCTGCCGCCGCTGGTTGGAAAGTCCGGTTATCTGTGGGCGTTTGACAAGCCTGCGGGGCTGCCTGTCCATCCGGGAACCGGGCATGAAGACAGCCTGACCACCCGCCTGGCCTGCCATTTTGCCCGGGCCAGCTTTATGCCGACCCCCGTGCATCGGCTGGATCGGGGAACTTCGGGGGTCATTCTGGTGGCCGCCTCTTACGCCGCCCTTGATGAAACACAGCGGGCGCTGCGCGCCAACACAGTACACAAAGAATATGTGGCCTGGGTAGCCGGGCGCTGGCCCCACGAGCAAACCTGTCTTGTGCGACATTTTTTACGCAAGGAAGCCGTGAACGGCTTTGAGCGCGTGCGCCCTGTAAGGGCCGCCGCCCCGGATGCCAAAGAGGCTCTTTGCCTTGTCCGCGCCCTGAGCGTCGGCGACAGGGCAAGCCTTGTGCAGGTGCGCCTGCTCACGGGGCGTACCCATCAGATACGGGTGCAGCTTTCAAGCCTGGGACACCCGGTGCTCGGCGACGCCAAATACGGTCAGGCCCGCGCGGGGGCAACACTCTATCTGCACTCGCTGCGCATCGCCTTGCCCGAAGGCCCGGCCTTTACCTGTCTTCCGACCTGGAGCGGTCCACACGCGCTGACGGCCCTGCCCGAGGGCATCGCGTGTGACCAGCTTGCTTGCCGGCCGCCCTCCTGCCCTGATGGGGCCTTCCCATTGGGCGAAGATGCTGCTACAATTTCTCCTTTACATTAGGGTCCGCACTGGCGGGCCTTTTAAAAAGCGCCCCGCGAGAGCCCGCCGCCTTGCGTCAGGGACGCAACAAGGTTACCGTCATGGCTGAAACTCTGCCCCGCATCATTCTCGTGGGACGCCCCAACGTGGGTAAATCCACCCTGTTCAACCGCCTTATTCGCAGCAATCGCGCCATCACCCACGACCGTCCGGGGGTCACCCGCGACCGTATGGAAGGCGTGGTACGCCGTAACGGCATGCCGGCCTTCGGCATTGTAGACACAGGCGGCATCACCCTTGACGCCCACGCCATGGTCGTTGAGGGGCCGGAAGGCATCCGCGGATTCGAGCAGGACATCCTCGACCAGACCGAAGCCGCCATGAAAAACGCTGCAGCTGTGGCCTTTGTGGTGGACGGCCGTGACGGCTTGCTGCCGCTGGACGAACACCTGGCCGCCCACGTGCGCCGCAAGGGGCTGCC
>NZ_JBAIYR010000055.1:0-9620 GCF_036763145.1 Desulfovibrio sp. 1188_IL3213
CTGGTGTGGGGCGTTAGCTGCGGCAAAGACCTGAGCCGCCGTCTCAAGGCCGAAAGCGGCCTGCCCAAAAGCCTGGCCGCCGCCATTCCCGACTGGCTGCACGAAGGGGACGAACGACGCGATGACCCCGCCCTGGTGGCTCAGGACTGGACAAACATTCGCAACACCATGTGGAATTATGTGGGCATTTCGCGCACAGAGGCACGCCTGCGCCGGGCCTTTGAAGACATGCGCGACCTTGTGCGGCATATCCACGACTTTTACAAGTATACCCGCATTTCACGACGCCTGGTGGACCTTTTTCACGGTTCACAGACGGCCTACGTCATCATTCAGGCGGCCATGCGCAACCGCGCCAGCCTGGGATGCCACCACCGTGTGGACTGATGCGGCGGTCTTGCACAGGCAAACCTCATGGCAAAAAGCGCGGCCGTACGGCATGCGCGCCATGTCAAACACATAAGGGAAATACCTGTCTATGAAAAAGTTGCTTACAACCCTGGTCGTCCTGGCCGTCCTGGTCGTGGGCGGTCTGGCCGCACTGGGCTTTGGCCTGCGTTCTGTCATTCAGGAGCAGACCCTCAACGCCCTCGGCAATATGACTACAAGCCCCCAGGGCAGCGCCTATGCGGCCTCGGCCGACCAGATACAGTTCTCGCCCCTGTCGCGCGAGATATCCATCCGGGGCCTGAGCCTCCAGGGCGAACGCCCTCAGGGACCGGAAACATGGCAGATCGCCGAACTTTCCTTCCGCCTTCCCCTGCGTACCCTCCTGGCCTTCACCCCGCTGCGCGACATGGTGCTTGACGGCAAGGACATGATTGACGTGGCTGAAAATGTGGTGATGCGCAATCTTGTCATGACCGCCCCCGGCAACAGGGTTACTGTGCAGCGCGAAGAAATCGACATCGTTCGGGCCATGCCGTTTCTTATTCGGCAGACACTGGAAAAAGGCGAGCCTGTCGACATGGTGGCCGCCACCTACAATATGGGGGCGAACAATACCCAGGTCCACTTCGTCACTATGGACACCCCGGGAGCCGACGGTTCCGTGCGGCTGACCGTGAAGGAATCGCGCATGCGCGGCTGGCAGGGACGCACCATTGAAAGCATCGTCCTGGACGGACTGGAAATGCGTGTGGACAACACCCCCGGCATGAGCATCGGCCATATCGTCCAGGAAGGACTGACCCTGCCCGATGAAGACCTGCTGCGGCAGATAATGGAAGCCACCCGGCAGGCTGATCCCGAAGAGGCCCTTAACCAGATCATGCCGCTTATGGAAGCCATGCTCAAGGCAGAGCCGCCCCTGCTGCGCAAGGCCCATGTCACGGATATGGCTTTTGCCGTGGAAACAAGCTCGGTGCAGATCAAGGAAGTGCTTTTTGAATGGCTCTCCAACACGCCCCCCCATACCAAAAGCAGCGTCAAAGGCTTTGCGGCCCCCTCCAGCCTGCTCTACGCCCTGCTGGATATGACCCTTCCCCCGCTGAACATGGATATGGCCTTTGAAACCCGCTCCACCGGAACCGTCAGCCATCAGATGGCATCGGTCGCCGCCGCCGGCCTGGGCGTGCTTGACTGCGAAGTGAAGCTGAATGAAAAGCCCGGCACAAACATGATGGAAGGGCTGCTTACACAGAGCTTCAGCGATTTCAGCCTGAAGTACCGGGATGAAGGGTTTATGGCCTGGCTTGGACTGAACATTTCCACCAACGTGCCTCAGGCCGTGGGCGCCCTTAACGCCCTGGCAGCACTGCCGGGCGTCAAGAACGACCAGAAAAACGACGCCATACGCCGCAGCCTGCAAACCTTTGCCGCCCGACCGGGCAACCTCGAAATACAGACCACGCCCGGACACACGGCCCTTGTGCTTGATCTTATTTCCCTGCTGGACAATCCCGGCATGCTGCTTACCGTTACTGCCAAGCCGGGAGATCGCGCCCTGGCCGAGCAGATGGAAGCCCAGAAGCTGACTTTTGAAGCCATACAGGCTGTAAGCTCCGAGCAATAAAAAATCCGCAGCAGCAGAAGCGTGCCTTCTGCTGCTGCCACCGGCAAGCCGGACAAGCGAGATCAGGCGCCGGCCGATCCACACGAAGAGCATGCGGGCTTGACGCAAAAGCCCTGTGGGCGCAGACTGTTGCAACCCCTAGAGCAAATTAACTTTGAGAATATACATTCTCAATTTTTTTGACGCCCACTTTGGCGTTTACCCGCGCAAACCACACGCGCTGCGTCTTTGTGGCGAACGCCTGGCCGCGAAGCCATCAAAGCCGTTTCAGCGCAAAACCGCTTCCAAGCAACCCCTGGCGGCTTGCGGAACCTTGGGCGCACAACGGGGAAACGGTGGCAGGAGGCGGCAAAAAACGTGTAATACACTACCATTACACAAAAAGCATTCCCGGAACGCAAACACAAGGAAAGGAACAGCCACATGCTTAACAAGTTTCGCCTGCTCACCCCCGGCCCCACGCCTCTGCCCGAACGCGTGCGCCTTGTTCTGGCCCGGGACATGATCCACCATCGCAAAAGCGAGTTCAAAGAGATCATGGGGCAGGTTCAACAAAGCCTGCAAACGCTTTTCGGCACTTCCGGCACAGTGCTGCCCCTCTCCTGTTCCGGCACGGGAGCCATGACGGCAGCCGTATACAATCTTTTTGCGCCGGGACAGAAGGTTCTGGTGGTGGACGGCGGCAAGTTCAGCCAGCGCTGGATGGAAATAGCCCTTTCGCGCGGGCTGGAGGTGCAGTCCATCTCTGTGCCGTGGGGTCAGGCCGTCAATCCCGAAGATGTGGCAGCAGCCCTCAAGGCTGACCCGTCCATCGCCGGCGTGCTTATTCAGCTTTCCGAAACGTCCACCGGCGTGCTGCAACAGGCCGGAAGAAGCGGTGATCTTGATGGACTGTTCCTTGCCGGTACCCATATCCTTGGCGGACACGTTAACGATGCCGTTGGCGTCGATGTCAAAGGAGACCTCGATCTGCGGCACGCCGCGCGGCGCCGGGGGAATGCCGGCCAAGTCAAAGCGGGCCAGGGTCATGTTGTCCGCGGACATGGGGCGTTCGCCCTGGAGCACATGGATGGACACCGAAGGCTGGTTGTCGGAAGCCGTGGTGAACACCTGGCTCTTGCGCGTGGGAATGGTGGTATTGCGCTCGATAAGCTTGGTGAACACGCCGCCCATGGTTTCAATGCCCAGGGAAAGCGGGGTCACATCGAGCAGCAGCACGTCCTTCACGTCGCCGCTGAGGATGCCGCCCTGAATGGCAGCGCCCATAGCCACCACTTCGTCGGGGTTGACGGAGCGGTTGGGTTCCTTGCCGAAAAACTTGCCCACAACCTGCTGCACCAGGGGCATGCGGGTCATGCCGCCCACAAGGATGACCTCGTCGATCTGGTCGGCGGTCATGCCGGCGTCGGCCAGGGCCTTTTTGCACGGCTCGGTGGTGCTTTCCACAAGGTCGCCCACCAGCGATTCCAGCTTGGCGCGGCTGATTTTGACGAGCATGTGCTTGGGACCGTTCTGGTCAGCGGTGATAAAGGGCAGATTGACCTCGGTTTCCATAGAGGTGGAAAGGTCTTTCTTGGCCTTTTCAGCAGCTTCTTTCAGGCGTTGCAGGGCCATGCTGTCCTTGGACAGGTCAATGCCGTTTTCCTTTTTGAACTCTTCCACCAGGAAGTTGATGACGCGCTGGTCGAAGTCTTCGCCGCCCAGGAACGTGTCGCCGTTGGTGGCGCGCACTTCAACCACGTTGTCGCCCACCTCAAGAATGGAGATGTCAAACGTGCCGCCGCCAAGGTCGAAGACCGCGATTTTTTCGTTGGCCTTCTTGTCCGCGCCGTAGGCAAGCGAAGCGGCTGTGGGCTCGTTGATGATCCGTTTGACCTCAAGACCGGCAATGCGGCCCGCGTCCTTGGTGGCCTGACGCTGGGCGTCGTTAAAGTAGGCCGGCACGGTGATGACGGCTTCGGTAACGGTTTCACCCAGGTACGCTTCGGCATCGGCCTTCAGCTTAGCCAGGATCATGGCCGAAATTTCAGGGGAGCTGTAGGTGCGGCCGTCCACTTCAACGCCGGCATCGCCATTGGCAGCCTTTACGATGGCGTAGGGGCTGTGTTCTTTCCAGCGATCCACTTCGGGGCTGTCAAACTTGCGGCCCATAAGGCGTTTGATGGCAAAGATGGTGCGCGTGGGGTTGGTCACGGCCTGACGCTTGGCGATCTCGCCCACCAGGCGTTCTTTGTCAGTAAAGGCCACCACGGAAGGAGTGGTGCGTCCACCTTCGGGGTTGGTGATGCACTTGGGGTCCTTGCCCTCCATAACATACACGCAGGAGTTGGTGGTACCCAGGTCAATACCGATAATCTTGGACATATGGTGATCCTCCTCGGGGAAAGCTTGTCTTGTGCTTGGTCGCGCAGCGACCTGCCGCGCTGTGCGTCTGCGGAGCGGCGCGCGCGTCAAATTCTGCGCACTGGGGTCGCCAGTCGCCCCGTATATGTAAGACCTTCTTGCAGGCCGTCCAGAGCCTGCCCGCAAAAAAACGGCAAAAAAATTTTTTTGCAATGAAAAAAAAGTGTATTTTCGGTATTTTTGAGATTGACCTTTCTTTCCCAAACTTGGTAGTGATTTTTTTAACCACAATGTGTCACGGCAGACACATGCTATCAGGAGGAGATAGATGAACATCGGCAGACGTGATCTTATCTGCGGCCTTGGCGGGCTTGCAGTGGGCGGAGCTATGCTCGGCCTCGGCGGTGTTGAGGCAAAGGCTGCGGGGCAGACGCAGCCTGCGGCCGGTCGTTTTGATCAGGTGGGCGGAGCCTTTGGCTGGAAGCCCCACAAGCTTGACCCCAAGGAATGCGCCCAGGTGGCCTATGACGGCTACTGGCATAAGGGCTTCGGCTGTGGTTTTGGTGCATTTTACAGTATTATCGGCCTGATGGGCGAAAAGTACGGCGCGCCCTATAACCAGTTTCCTTTTGCCATGCTTGAGGCAAACAAGGGCGGTATTTCCGACTGGGGAACCATCTGCGGCGCTCTTTATGGCGCTGCGGCGACCTTTTCCCTGTTCTGGGGCCGCAAGGAAGTGCACCCCATGGTCAACGAACTGTTCCGCTGGTACGAAGTGACCAAGCTGCCCATCTATAATCCCGGCGATGCGGCTCAGGGTGTCAAGGGCGATTTGCCCATGAGCACGTCTGACTCTGTATTATGCCATATTTCCGTGTCCAAGTGGTGTTATGAGAACAAGATCGAAGCCACCAGCAAGAAGCGCAGCGAACGTTGCGGACGCATTACGGCAGATGCGGCCTTTAAGGCTGCCGAAATCATCAACGCAAAGATCGAGCAGGGCAAGGATTTCAAGAGCACTTTCCCCATGCAGGCTTCGGTGAGCAGTTGCGGCGAGTGTCATATGACCAAGGGCAATGACGCCAACTGGGCCAAGGGTATCATGGACTGCACCCCCTGCCACAGCGGCACGGCGGCCACGCAGAATAAGTTTGTCAATCATCCCTAGAGCAGATTAACTTTGAGAATATACATTCTCAAAGTTTAAGACACGCTCACTTCGGCGTTTAACCGCGCAGATAAACTGCGCTTACGCCTCCGTAGCGAACGTCTGCTCACGCAGCCGCCAGAGCAATTTCAAAGTGAAATTGCTCTAGGTATTCTTTGTCTTGAAATGTTCGGGCGGCTGTGAATACAGCCGTCCGTCGTCTTAAAAACAGTCTGCTCCGGACACTTGTGATTTGATTCTTTGCGCAGGCCGTCACGCATGGGCCTGACTGGTTTCAGGCGGCCCGCTTTTTGTAAAAAGATGGGCCGCCTGATAGCTTTTTCTGACTCCGGCACTTCGCCTGTACCCTGAAGTGCAAGAGTTCACAGAGTGGGAAAACAGTTTTTTTATGCCGCTTTTGTTATAAATAGCGCATAGCGTGTGGACGTGAGACAGGATGCTGCGGGAAAGTCTGGTATGACAACAGATTGTGCATGCCAGAGGGAAGGGCGGCCATGCCGGTGATGAAAGGCCTTCCATCACCGTATGCCCACACGGGAGCGGAAAACGGTGCATGAACAAACCTGTTCCGTTGACTCAGGGCAGATCCCTGCGGGTACGGAAGAAGCCGCCGGGCTGTCGTCCGACGGCTTCTTTCGTACCTGGGGTCAGGGGCTGCGGCATATTTGTTGTGTCGTACGGCACGTCTGTTTTTGGGCCTGCAAGCGGGGTAACAGCGGCGTGGCTGGCCGCCATGCCGCCGCATGCCGTCTTGCAGTGCTATTGCTGGTCGTTGTCTTCCTTACGTATGGCGTCAAGAATGCCGGTGACAACGCTGACCTGCCCGGCCATGTCGCTGACCTGGCGAGCCGCCAGATCCACTTCTTCAGCAATGTGGGCGCTCAGGCTGTTGACCTCGGCTATGTGCCGGTTGATTTCTTCCGAGGCGGCGGACTGTTCCGTGGCCGCAGCTGCAATGGCGGAAACCCGCGCGCTGGAATCTCCGGCCAGGGTTGAAATCTGCTCCAGCGACTGGCCGGACTCTTCGGCCATGCGGCTCACTTCGTCAATGGCGGACACGGCGCCGTCGACCGTGGTGGAGCTTTTGCCCGTGCCTTCCTGAATGGCGGCAATGGCGGTTTCCACTTCCTGGGTGGCACTCATGGTCTTTTCTGCCAGTTTGCGCACCTCGTCGGCCACAACGGCAAAGCCTCGTCCGGCTTCGCCCGCGCGGGCGGCCTCAATGGCCGCGTTAAGGGCCAGCAGGTTGGTCTGATCCGCAATGTCGCGAATAAGGGTGAGCACCGCGCCGATATCCTTGGCCTGCTTGTCAAGGCCGATCATGTCCCCCTTGAGACCGTTGGACTGCTGCTGCACGCTCTGCATGCTCCGGATGGTGCGCAGCACAATGCCCGCGCCTTCCTGGGCATGCCCCTGTACGGAGGTTGCGGCCTTGGCCGCGCCTTCGGCATTGTGGGCCACCTCAAGCACCGTGGCGTTCATTTCGTTCATGGCGGTGGCTGTTTCTGCCATGCGCCCGGCGGCAATGCCCGCCTTGTCGCGCACATCGCCAAGGGAGGCATTGAGCGTGTCTGCGGCATGCTGCAGATGCGCAACCACATCTTCAAGCTGGGTGACGGTATATACCCTCGCCTTGTGGGCGGCTTCGGCGGCCTGCTTTTCAAGCATGACCTTTTCTGTGATGTCTTCGCCTATTTCCACATGGCCGATGGTTTTGCCGTCCGCATCTTTCAGGTAGTCCAGCATGATCTGCATGCTTTTGCCGTCGGGCATGTGGTTGATGACTTTTTTAATGCCCATGCGCAGCTGCTCGATACCGCATTCGGGGGTATTGCAGATATTGCCCTGTTTTTCGGAACAGTGCTTGCCCACCACATCGTTTTGACAGGTTTTATTCATGGTTTCGAGGGCATAGGTGTTGCAAAACGTCCAGATCATGTCGTTGTCCGTCACGGAAACAGACAGGGGCAGGGTGTTCAGTATGCTCTCGTACCAGTGGGTCTGGTTTTCCAGCTTGGCAACCATGATGCGTAGCGATTCCGCCAGGTGGCCCAGGCAGTCGGTACGGTATACGTCAAGCGTGGCTTCTTCATGCCCGGTGGAAATGGCTTCGGCGTAGACAACACATTTGCGGATGGGCGCAAGCCTGTTGTTGATGAATGCCGCGCCAGCGGCGCCCAGAAGCACAATGCCGCCCACGCCGAACAGCAGGGCGTCTTTCAGGACAGCGGCGCTCAGGCCGTCGCCCAGAGCGATTTTAAAGCCGATCAGCATGGCTGCACAGGCCAGTATGAGGGCAACGATGAAAAATACGATGATGCGAAAGCTGAGGGTCAGGTTCATAAGGGTTCTTCCTTAAATGGCCGTTTGCGAAGGCACAGGCTGCGGAAAAAACGTTCAGGTGTGCCCGTGGCTGCGGTGCTGTGTCACGCGGGGTCTGGTCCGCGGCTCCAGACCGGCTGTACTTGCATGTCCAATGGCCGGGGCTGGTTGTTCCGGGTGGCCCGTCAGTGCATGGTGTGTGACATATCCGTCCCCCTGTGCATGAAGTGCGCCCAAAATGATCATGCCGCACGCGCCATGCGGACATTGCTTGTCTGTAGAAGAAATAAGAGTTCTTTAATAGTAAATAAAAAAAACAATATTCGCAACTATCAATAGACATATGGCGAAAGACATTTTCAAAAAAATATCTGATCGCCTTGCTTATATCTTCGGCTGAAATGAAAAAAAACTTATACCAGATAAAAAATGTGCCAGCGGTAAGCGGCATTGCCCCATTTTGTGGAAAAAACCGCAGGTGTGAAATGCCGCTGCGTCAGAGCAAGGTTTCGTATGAGGGAAACCCGGCTCTGACGCAGCGGATATGCCGTTGGTCGGCTTTTAGATCAGATTAACTTTGAGAATATACATTCTCAAAGTTTAAGGCACGCTCACTTCGGCGTTTAACCGCGCAGATAAACTGCGCTTACGCCTCCGTAGCGAACGTCTGCTCACGCAGCCGTCGGAGCAATTTCAAAGTGAAATTGCTCTAGCGCATTTCAGCTTTCAAAATATTTATGCCGCCGAACGGCTATGGGCGGGTTTTGTCCGCCGTTGCGCGATAATCTCAAGGTGAAAATCGCTCTATCGCGCGTTTACAAGCGCCGCCTGATCAGCCCAGGAGGGTGGTGAGCGCAATAACCAGGCAGACCCCGAAAATACAGGAAAGAGACGCGGCATTGCCGTTGCCGGAGGCATTGGCTTCGGGAATGACCTCTTCAAAGACCACATAAATCATGGCTCCGGCGGCAAAGGCCAGGGCCACGGGCAGAATGCCCGCCGTCACCCCTGCGGCCAAGGCCCCCGGTATGGCCCCGATGGGGGCGGTGACGCCGGAAAGTACGCCGTAGAAAAAAGATTTTTTTGCCGAATAGCCTTCGGCCCGCAAAGCGGTGGATACCACCATGCCCTCGGGCAGGTTTTGCAGCATTATGGACGCGGTAAGCACCAGGGCCGTGCTCATGCCGAGGCTTTCAATGCCTGTGGCCATGCCGCTTTCCGCAGCGGCTGCCCCATAGCCCACCCCGATGGCGAGCCCTTCGGGGATATGGTGCAGGGCCATGGCGGTGACAAGCAGAACGCTGCGCCGCCAGCGGGTTGAAATACCTTCGGTGGTGTCCTGCACAAGGTGCAGGTGGGGCAGGGCGCGGTCGAGCAGCAGCAGAAAACCCGCGCCCAGCATAAGCCCGAAAACCACCGGAATGAAGCCTGTGCGCCCCATGTGGGCGGTAAGCTCCATGGCCGGTTGCAGCAGACCGAAAAAGGACGCGCCCAGCATCATGCCCCCGGCCGCGCCCAAAAGACAGTCCATTGCTTTGCGCGAGAATTCCCGTCGGGTAAAAATGAATGCCGCGCCGAGACTGACGGAAAGCCATGACAGCAGCCCGGCCACAGTGGCCTGAGCCACCGGCTCCCGGATGATGGAAGAAAGGGTGGGATCCATCAGAACCTCCTGCAATATGGGAAGATCTATCGCCTGAATGCGGGTGCGGCGGGCCGGTATGGCACGGCAAAACAACTCCTGCCGCGCGTCGGGCTGCATGCGCGGACGCT
>NZ_JBAIYR010000056.1:0-9425 GCF_036763145.1 Desulfovibrio sp. 1188_IL3213
CTTTGGCAGGGATACACGCCGCAGGGCCTCGCGGCGGAAGCCGACCTTGTGCGTAACGCCTCACGTTGCAACATGCGCCTGCCCTACGGCTTCACCGTCGACGCCAAGTACCGCGACACCCCGGCGCAGAAGGATCTGGCCGATTGGGCCGAATCCCTCACCCCGGCCTATTTTTCGGCCTGCACCAACTCGGCCACGGCCTACAATGCCGCCGACACCACGAACATCGGCTTTTATTGCAACAACAGGGGATATAAGCGCACTAGCACGGTCTATCATGACAATGCTCAAGTATATCCTGATGTGTCGTATTGCGCCTTCGCCCTGGCCACCAACTACAGCCTGCCTGATTCCGCCATCACCATGAAGTTCAAGCAGCTTGACGGCATTGAGCCTTCGCCGCTGACAGAATCCCAGCTTGCCGTCCTGAACTCCCGGCGCATCAACAGCTATGTGTATATCGGCAACACGTCGCGCACTGTGCGTGAGGGGGTGCAGGCTCTCGACACTTGGTTTACCGACACCCTGGTCAATCTCGACAATTTCCGTGAAGAGCTGCAGGTCGAGGTCTACAACGTATTTCTGCGCCAGCCGAAGGTCCCCTACACCAGCGCCGGGCAGAACATGCTTGTGTCTGCTGCGGCGAAGATATGCCGAAAATACACCAGAAACGGTGTGTTTGCCGACAGGGACGTGGAAGCGGCAACGCTCGAAAGCGGTTACACCACGCTCCCGGCCACGGCCATTGAGCCCGTGCCGGTGCCCTTCGCTACCACTTCGGAACGAGCCTCGCGCACGGCACCGCCCATCCTTATCACCGCCTATGAATCTGGGGCTTTCCACAAAGTAAGCGTCAAGGTCGACGTATATAATTAAGGAGCAGGAACATGGCCAGAACCGTTTACAATCAGAAAAACCTCGTCCTCACCGTGGACGGAACAACTATTCAGGATTTTTTCGAGGGCGCGTCCATCGTGTTCACCTACGACGGTGGCGAAGTAGATAAAACGCAGGGGACCGACGGGGCATCCATCAATATTGCAACCAACCAGGGCGCGACCATTAAATTCACGTTGCGCGAAACATCTCGCAGTCGCCAATTTTTGTCCGACCTGCGCAAGCGCCAGTACAACGGGGGTGCCGGGGTGACCGTGGTTCTGCGCACTGGTGCAGACGTTTTGGAAAACATGACTGATGCATACATCGGCAACCCCGGCGAACTTTCGACAGGTGACAAAAAGCAGGGTGGCATCCAGTTCACGATGATGAGCGCAGAGCACGAATCCAGCAACATGTCGACCTCTGGCGGCAACCTGGCAACGTCTGGGCTCACCTCATCCGTCAGCAATCTGTACTAAGGGCAGCAATCCATGAATAGCACCAATATGACCTTCATTGGCATCGGCAGTAACCGCTATGCGCTCGATATGCTCAATCCTATGGATGCCATTGCCTGGGGAAATCGAGCTCTTGCCCTTTTTGGCCCTGCTTTGGGTAGGGTGGTTAACTCCATAGATTTCGAAAAGCTTCAGGGGTTGGATTTGTCAGCGATGGGGCTGGCCGAAGTCGGCGGCAAAATGCAGGCCCTCATATCTGCTGCCCTAGCGTCTTGCGGCGAACTCAAGGCGGCAGAGGCCACGGCCATGATGACCGACGCCTTGCAGCGCTGCTACACCCCCCAGAATGAACCTTTGGCCGACGCTGCGGTGTTCAATAGCTGGTTCAGGGATCACCCGGGAGATTTGTACCCGTTGGGCATCATGGCTCTGGTGAAGCTGGTGAAAGATTTTTTTCCGAGTCAGCTCGTTACCGCAGCGAGCGCCTTGGGGAAGAGTTCGGGCACTCAATAGAGATTCCGTCGGGATGGGAGGCAGACGCCTACGCAGGGCGCGTGCTTGATTCCGGGTATGTCTCATTTGTTGACCTCACTAGCGGGAAGGTCAGTATGCGCGAATTCTTCCGTATCCTGCGCATCCTCGATTGGAACCAATACGCCAAGGGGCAAGCAGAGGCCATGGCAAAAGCGGAGCAAGGATAATGGCAGTAGCCGACGAACTGGTCACAATACTCGGCGTTGACATAGCCAAGAACGCCATTGCGAAGCTCGAGAGCTTCAAGAACGGTATCGATAGCGTAAAAAACACGTTGCTCGGCCTCTCTGTGGTCATTACTGGCGCTGCGGCCACAATGGGGCTCATGGTCAAAGGTGCTGCTGACGAAGCTGCGGAACTGCAAAAACTTTCCGACAAAACAGGTGTCAGCACCGATGCCCTGCAAGAGTGGGGATACGCCGCTAAAAAGGTTGGTGGTGATTCCAAGGCGCTGCATGGTGACCTGCAGACGTTGCAGGAAAAATTCATGGGAACGGGCAAGGACGCGGAAAAAACGCTGCTGTCACTGGCCGACCGAATGAAGGGGATGTCAGGAAGCCAAGCTCAAAATCTCGGGAAGGGATGGGGTCTGTCTGACGATACCATAGCCCTTTTGCGCAAGGGGCGCGATGGAATTGAAGATCTTCGCAAGGAGGCGCACAAGCTGGGCGGAGTTATTCCGGCCGGCAGTATCAAGCGGGCGGCAGATTTCAAGAAGCAGCTCGCCGAGTTGCAATTCGCTTTCCACGGCCTGACAAGCCAGGTCGCCATTGCCATGATTCCCGCACTCTCGCGCGCGGTTGAAATTTTCAAGGGCTGGATGGAGAGCAACCGGGAATGGATAAGCCTTGGCCTTGAGGCCCTGATGACGGGTGTAGTTAGCGGCTTTGAGCGATTTTGGAATATTTTGAAAAAGTTCACCGGAGTTTTTGATCCAATACTCAATGCTATGAGCCCATTTTTTGAAGGTCTGGAGGCTGGTGAAGTGGTCATGCACCTCGTGACTGGTGCGCTGGCTGGGCTGCTGGTGCTCTTTTCCCCGGTTATAGCGAAGCTCGTCCTCATCGGCGCAGCCGTTGCTGTTGCGGCGGCGGTGTTCGAGGATTTATTTTCATCTGTAACTCAGGGTAAGGGGTATTTCGCTGACCTCTTTGCCGCCTTCGAACAGCGGTGGCCTGGCCTTGCCTCTGCAATTAAAAAAATTGGTGCTTTCTTTAAAGAATTCATCATAGACATAATCAAAACAATCCCTGAAATAGCAAAAACTGTCTTTGATGGAGCGGTAAAGGTAGTAACTGGATTCCTAGACGTTCTTGAAAGCATAGTAAATTTCGACTTTGGCAAATGGGCAGAAGAATCCAAAGAGAAAATCATACGGGTATGGGAATCAATAAAACAGTTTTTTAAAGATCTATGGAAGGAAATTAAAGGATATATCCCAGAAATCCCTGATATTGGTGCCATTGCTGGAAAGGCAGCGGGGTCGGTGACCAATGCACTCGGCACCGCAGCTGAGTGGTTCGGATTCGGCGGTGATGACAAAAAGAAGAGCGCTCCCGCACCCTCGACCATCCCCGTAGGCGGTCAACCTGCCGCCGTTCGGCTGCCATCCACTCATGGCGCGCAGGGGACTCAATATACTGATAACCGTACACAGAACTTTAATGTGGCAACCTCCAACCCCCAACAAGCTGCGGAAGCGGCTGCGGCCTTGGCCAGCGGCCAGCCCGTGGGAACTCCCGGCGTAGCTGCCCCGGCAATGTAGAAGGCACGGTGACATACGCAATGCAGACATCACAAACTGGAGCCCCGCATCAGTCAAATGGCTTACTTCGCGGTGGGCCTCTTGTCGCTGGGGTGGAGGTTTCTGCCCTGCTTTCCGAGGCACATAATCTATCTGCAACGGCAACAAAGCTATCGCTTGAATCCGGCGAACAGGTGACGGATCACGTTATTGTGAGCCCCGACGACATTTCTGTTGTGTTCACAATGTCCAATGCTGGCACGGGCGCTGATGCCGCGCGAGACGCTTTTGAGACGTTCAAAAAAATGCGCGATGAACGGGATCTACTGGAGCTTGTTACAGAGCATCACGTCTATGAAAACATGGTCATTGTTGGTTTTAACCCAATGCACCAAGCGCCTTACAAGGGTGCACTCAATATCACCCTACACCTGCAGCAGATCAACTTTGTTGAACTGCAGGCTGTCGGTCGGTCGCCACAGAATTTGAATGACAAGACGTCAAAAACGGCTGCCGCGAAAACAAACGCTGGGCAGCAGGACGTGACCGATGACAGGACCCTTTTGCAAAAACTAGCGAAGAGGCAATAGCCCATGCCGTCCATAATTCCGATGTCACCTGCTGGAGAGCGCACGGTTACGGTCAATGTTGGACCGGACGTCTTTATTTTTCGCACGTACTTTGTGTCCGGGCAGGACGACCATTGGCTGCTGGACATTCTGGACGCGCAGGAAACGCCGCTCATTACCGGGATCAATCTGATCCCTGGAGTTGACAATCTGCTCAAGGGAATGGGGGATACCCTCAAAGGGTACCAGCTCCATCTGCTCGTCGAAAGCGGTACTGAAAAGGATCTGGACGCATTGGGAAACACAATGTCCTTGGTTTGGTTCAATCCCGGCGAGGACAACCCCGCAGTGCCATCAGACCCTATGGACACCATCGGAACGGAGATTGTGCCATGGTAGGCAACGGCAATGCACTGCGGCCCTGGTTACGGCGTATCGTGGTTACGCTTGGCCCACTTGAAGAATGGCGCGGGCGCTCTCAGGGGCAGATCGTGCGCTTTGAAAGCGACGGTACACCAAAGGGGTTGAAAGTCACCGGCACAATCCAAAAGACGGTAATGGGCATGCCAAGCCCATCGCAGATCAGCGTGTTTAACTTGGCCAGGGATACTCGGGACGCTATCCGTGGGAGCCTGACGAAAATCACAGTACAGGTCGGCTGGAAAAATACCGAACTGCATACACTTTTTCAGGGCAGCATCCTATCAGCGATTTCCGAGCGCAACAGCGCGGATATTGTCACAAAAATTAGTGCGCTACCGGGATATGGGGCGGTTGTGCGCGGGGTATCATCCAAAACCTACGGAGCGGGCACCCCCGTGCGGGATGTGGTTAAAGACATGGCCAACGATCTGCCCGGATTGACCATAGCCGACAGTGGCATAGAGGGCATCAGTGGCAACCTCGGCGGGGGAGGGTGGAGCTACGCGGGAAGCACAAAGGATGGGCTGACTCAGCTCGCCAATGAATTTGGTTTTTCGTGGTCCGTGGACGATGGAAAATTCAAGGCGCTGGGCGATAAAGCCACGTTTGGCGGGTATGCGGAGCTTAACGGCAAGAAAGGCGGATTAATAAGTGTGGTGCCATTGCTCACAGGCCCCATGCAGATACAGACCGGCGTGAAGATTAAAGCATTGTATGTGCCAGGCATCACCACTGGGTCATCTGTGAGAATAAACAGTGAATTGTCCCCAAAGCTGAACGGCACATATCGTGTCCATACTACCAACGTGAGTATTGATGCTTACAGCGATCAGTGGACCATGGACATCGAGTCTTTCAAAAACAGGTAGCACAGGTAAGCAACATGGCAGACTGGAGCATCACATCACAATCCGAAGCCTTCGGCATGCAGTTCAACCGCATGGCCGGGCAGATCCGCTGTGCTATGCCGGGCATAATTCTGAGCTTCGACCCATCAACGCAAACGGCAACGGTACAGCCAGCCCTACAGATGCAAGTGAACCTCGGCGACGGCGTGAAACATGTCGATTTGCCCGTGATAACTAATGTGCCCGTAGTGCTGCCCTTTGCACAGGCGGCCGGGTTGTTGCTTACGCTGCCAATCAGGCCGGGTGATGAATGCCTGATGGTGTTCAGCGACAGGGCTATTGATAATTTTGTACAGGGCGGAGGCATCCAGCCCACGGCCTCCTCAAATAGCGCTGATACTGCAACCCCGCGCTCCCATAGCCTTTCTGACGCCATCTGCATTCCCGGTATAGTCAGCAACCCCCAGGCGGTACCGGAGTACAGCACCGAAAATATTGAACTACGAGACCGAGAACGCAAACAGTATATTAGCCTGGGTCCCGAGGGAATTGTGATTACTGACGGTGTGGGAATTATGTCTATGAAGGAAGGCAAATTCAGCCTGATAACGCCTGATGTTGCCACTATCGAAAGCAGCAACATGACCCTTGGCGGCGATGGTGGCAGTAAGAACGAGCTCGAAGGTGGCCTTAAAAGCCGTAGCGGAACATTTGTGGACAAGAACGACATAGATTCATCTGGGCACAAGCACACAGGCATACAGCCCGGCAATGCAAACACCGGGAGCGCGACGGCATGACGTGGGATCTGAAGCTCAACCCCGGCACTCGCGACTTGGCGCCCGGAATCGTCACGGGGCCAGATGAAATAGTACAGCGCTTGCTTACGCGCCTGAAGCGGGAGCTTGGAGAATGGTTTTTGAACACTTCGGCAGGGCTGCCCTGGTACCAAGAGGGCAGGGGCATCCTTGGGGCCAAATCTAGCACCAAGAGGGCTGTGGACCTGCTCATCCGACGTGAGACCTTGGGCACTGATGGCGTCGAGCGCATCATCAAGCTCAACACTCTGTTCCCAGCTGGTGGGCGCACCTACACAATGTATATGGAAGTTTTCGTCACCGGGGCCGGGGTTATGCCCATAAGCCTTGAAGGGGAATACTGATGGCTGAAAACGGCATTGATTACGGCATGACTTCACAGGGGTTCGTGCCTAAGCGACTGGCGCAGATCCTTACCGATCTGAATGGGAACATCGCCGACATCGTGGACCCGGGAACGGGCGAATTCCCTTTCCAGAGCGCCACAGACGACAGTATCTTGCAACAGGTACTCGGCGTGTTTGCGGAAGGCCTTTCCGAATGCTGGGAGGCCGCTTACAACGGAGCTGTCCAGTTTGACCCATTGAAAAATAGTGGTGCCGGTCAGGCAGGTACTATCCAGCTCAACGCAATGCTCCTGAAGCCCGGTGCATATACCATTGTTGAAATGGAGCTCACTGGAAAGAACGGTACCACTGTGCCCAAGGGCTCGCGCATAGCATCTCAGGACGGATTGCAGGTATTCGCCACCCTAGAACCCATCTTTATAGGCGCGTCAGGGACGGCCACGGTGCAGGCGGAATGTACGGTCAAGGGAAATATTGAGCCAGAACCCGGCGCCATCCTCTCCATTCAGACCCCGCAAGCAGGGTGGCTCAATGCTAGGAACATATCAATCGTGGCTGTGGGAAGTGTGCAGGAGACGGAAGCAGAGGCTCGCCGCCGACAGCAGAGATCCACGTCCCTTACAAGCTACCGCCAGATAGAGGCCATTTACGCATCCGTGATGAATGTTTCTGGTGTTACATTCTGCAGGGCGTACCAGAACCGCGAGACTTTTCCGGCTGATGCTCGCGGCATCCCCTTCAAGGAGGTCGCGGTGGTGGCCGAGGGCGGGGCTCCCAGAGAAATAGCGCAGGCGTTATTTCTGCGCTTCCCCGTTGGCGTGATTGGCTATGGCAACGTGCATGAAATTTTTTACGATAACCAGGGTATATCCCACGTTATCAGTTTTTCACGCCCCACTGAGATTGCAATTTATGTGCAGGTTGACATTACCATAGTTAACCGCGCCGACTTCCCAGACACCGGGGCAGAACTAATTAAAACAGCCATTGTCGATTATGCTGACTACGGAGGTGCGGGAAATGACGACGGTTTCCCGCCTGGCGCGTCAATTATTTGCTCGCGCCTGTATACCCCCGTGAATAGCGTTGCCGGACATAAAGTAACGGGGCTGCGCATTGGCACGACGGCCGATGCCCTCTCAGAGTCCGACATCCCCGTTGAGTGGGATCACGTCGGTAGATTTGATGCATCGCGCATCGTGGTCAATGTGACCGCTGGGGTTTAAGCATGCCGATACCCTCATTTTACAAGGTGGACTTCGATCCGTATCGCAAAGACCTGATCGAGCAGGCCCTTGGGCGCATGCTGTCACAACACTACGATAAATGCGTTCTGCGGCAGTTCGTTGCGGCCATCATGTCTGAGGTGCAGGATCTTTATGATGCGCTTATCGACCTTCAGGAGATGCGCACCCTGTATGCAGCCCGAGGGTCAAACCTCGATGCCCTTGGGCGCATTGTTGGAGAAGGACGCGCACCGTACCAGTACGATGAATCCCGCTACATGTTTGCAGATCGAGCAGGGCAAAAACCCGATTCGTCGTTTGTCTGGTGCGATGGAGCTCCTTTTTCTGCATTTATACCTGTTGAAGATGAGCAGTACCGCGTAAATATCCTGACCAGAATAGTAAAAAATCATACGCTCGTGGCCTCTATCCCTGAGATGCAGCATCTAACGGAGATGCTCACAGGCAACCTCGTGTCATACGAAAAAACGGGGCCAATGGAAGTTACTGCTATCGTGCCATCCACGATAGGCACAACGGCTCTTAATGTGCTCACAATGCATGCGACGACACAACGTGTTGATGATGCATTTATGCTGCCGTACCCGGCCACACTCTCATTCAGTGGCATTGTTGTTTACGTCCCTGACAAATTCTTTTGCTCCGACCGAGCGAATGAACAACGCTGCGACCATGCGCCCTGCGCAGTGGGCGTGCCATCTCAAATAGGAGGCTGACTATGGCCATTGCAGAACGCCTTATTACAATGCTTGGACAGTGGGCCAAGGGCGCACAGACCAACATCCCAACGCCGCCAGTACCCGGCATCGCGTACCGCAATGCTGGGCTGACGGCCGCAGATATAGAGGGCGGCCAAGCGTATGATAAAGTTTACGATTCCGCGCGCTACAATCAGGTAGATTTTCTCACAACGGGGATTGTACAGGCCGTGGAGCAATACGGCATTCTGCCCTGGAGTTCGCTCACCAATTATCCGGCCAGCGGTATCTGTATGGGACTCGATGGAGTGATATATCAAGCGCTTCAACCTTCTGGCCCCAACAACGGAGGTGCGCAACCGACCAATAACGCCGCATTTTGGAAACACGCCATAGCACAGCAGCAAATGGACCCCGTAGGCGGCATCAGGTTTTTTGAAGATGAGATGCCCCGACCGGGATATGTTGAGTGCAATGCGGGCATCGTTACCAATTTTTCCACGCGATACCCGCAAATGGCCGCGTACCTCGAAACCCCGTGGGGGCAGAGTCGTCTTGTATCGAGCCTTGCAGAGTATGAGGCCCTGCACACTGCGATCTGGCACACGAATGCAGACGGCACAACAGTGGGCTGGCAAGGCATCGGCGGTGTAGCGAAGTTCTGGTGGGACAAAACCGCCGACACCCTGAAAATGCCCGACCTTCAGGACATGTTTCAGGGCGCGGCAGGTCCCTCTCTCGGCGTGGGAGACGTGCAAGGGGATGGTGAGCGTAGGAAAAGCGGCAAAGTCTCGCTGTTGTTTCCTGGCGGCTTTGAAACTTCGACAACCGCAGGAGTGTTCAAAACATCTGGTGCACGC
>NZ_JBAIYR010000057.1:0-9420 GCF_036763145.1 Desulfovibrio sp. 1188_IL3213
TAATCGACAAAGACGCCAGGCAGCACTTGGCTATCTCTCACCAGCGGCGTTTGTCAGAAGCAGGATGATGGAACCAAAACTGCCGATTGCCGCTTAATATGGCGTACGAAATTGACGACCTATCTCAGTATGAAGTCGTCTTGGATAACGATTATATGGAGTAAACTGGCGGAGACGTATAGGGGTCGAACCTACCGCAGACCGTAAAGCCTGCCACCGGTTTTGAAGACCGGGCGCCACACCGGTGACGAAACGTCTCCGCGCAAGCCTTCGTATGCTATGTGAAAAAAACGATTGCCGCAAGGGTCTGGTTTGTCAGCGGCAAAATACTTTTTTGCCCATTGCCAATCCGGCGTCAGGCATTATATGTGAAAAACGGTTTCAGCGGCAGGCCCCTGCGGGCCTTAGCCATTTGACATGGAGCATGCACAGGTAGTATTTCTCTGCTTGCGTGGGCCTATGTCCAGGTCCTGGCCGTGTGCCGGAGCGCACGGAAAACGTAACGGAGGCAATGTTGAACCAGATGAGTCGCAACCTGATGCTGTGGGCCATTATCGTCCTGGCGATGGTTATGCTTTTTAATATGTTCCAGCAGCCACAGGGCGTGATGCAAAGAGTGCCCTATTCTGACTTCCTGAGTCAGGTGGACGGCGGTCAGATTCTGTCTGTAACCATGCAGGGACACACGCTTACAGGTAAAACATCAGACGGCAAAACCGTGCAGACCTATGCTCCGCAGGATCTGGGTCTGGTCAACCGCCTTATCGAAAAAAAGGTGGAGGTAAAAGCGGAACCGCCGGAAGAGCAGCCCTGGTACATGACGCTGCTGGTTTCGTGGTTTCCCATGCTTCTGCTTGTGGGCGTATGGATATTTTTCATGCGTCAGATGCAGGGTGGCGGCGGAAAGGCCATGAATTTCGGCCGTTCGCGTGCGCGAATGCTCAATCAGGACAGCGCCCGCGTCACCTTTGCCGACGTGGCCGGGGTGGACGAAGCCAAGGACGAACTCGCCGAAGTGGTGGAGTTTTTGTCCAATCCCAAAAAATTTACCCGTCTTGGCGGGCGCATTCCCAAGGGTGTGTTGCTGGTCGGGCCTCCCGGCACAGGCAAGACGCTTCTGGCGCGCGCCGTGGCCGGCGAAGCCGGGGTGCCGTTCTTTTCCATTTCCGGCTCGGACTTTGTGGAAATGTTTGTGGGCGTGGGCGCCTCGCGTGTGCGCGACCTTTTTGTGCAGGGCAAAAAAAATGCGCCTTGCCTTATTTTTATTGACGAAATTGACGCTGTTGGCCGTCAGCGCGGCGCCGGACTCGGCGGCGGGCATGACGAACGCGAACAGACCCTGAACCAGATGCTGGTGGAGATGGACGGTTTTGAAAGCAATGAGGGGGTTATCCTTATTGCCGCCACCAACCGTCCTGATGTGCTGGACCCGGCCCTGCTGCGTCCCGGCCGTTTTGACCGCCAGGTGGTGGTTCCCACCCCCGACCTTCGTGGCCGCCGTCGCATCCTTGAGGTGCATACCAAGCGTACCCCGCTTTCCGGCGATGTGGATCTGGATGTGCTGGCCCGCGGCACCCCCGGCTTTTCCGGTGCGGATCTGGAAAACCTGGTCAACGAGGCCGCCCTTCAGGCTGCCAAGCTGAATCAGGACAGGCTGGACATGCACGACTTTGAATACGCCAAGGATAAAGTTCTTATGGGACGCGAGCGCCGCAGCCTCATTCTTTCTGATGAGGAAAAGCGCATCACGGCCTATCACGAAGGCGGCCATGCCCTGGCGGCGCGTCTTTTGCCCGGTTCTGACCCGGTACACAAGGTCACCATCATTCCGCGTGGGCGCGCTCTCGGCGTGACCATGCAACTGCCTGAAGAAGACCGTCACGGCTACTCGCGCTCTTATCTGCGCAATACTCTGGTGGTCCTGCTTGGCGGGCGTGTGGCCGAAGAGATTATTTTTGACGACATCACCACAGGAGCCTCTAACGACATTGAGCGCGTCACCCGCATGGCCCGCAAGATGGTGTGCGAGTGGGGCATGAGCGAAGCCGTGGGTACGCTGGCTATCGGCGAAACCGGCGAAGAAGTCTTTATCGGCCGGGAGTGGGTGCAGAACAAGAACTTCAGCGAAGACACCGCCCGTCTGGTGGACTCGGAAGTCAAGCGCATTGTGGACGAAGCCCACGAGCGCTGCCGCATCTTGCTGAAGGAAAATGAAGAAACCCTGCACCGCATTGCCCGCGCCCTGCTGGATCGCGAGACCATCACCGGTGAAGAGCTTGAGCTGCTGATGGAAGACAAGGAACTGCCGCCGCTGGACAGCAACGGCAAGCCCATCAAGTATTCCGAGGCTCCCAGCCGTCCCGGCAAGGGCGGCGGAAGTGCCAAAAGCGAGGCGGCCGTTGCCGCCGAACCTGCCGAATTCACTCTTGAGCCGGATACCGGCGATGGAGACACCCCGGCGGCGCAGGCCCCGGCCGAGGAAAAAAGCGCTGAAAGTGACGAAGCAGCCGTTAAAAACGGTGAAGACGACAACAAGCGAAATCAGTAATGAAAAATTCGTTCCCGGTAGCGCCCGTTACGGGCGCAGCCTGGCATGTCATGGGGGGGCGGGCGTTGAAGACGCCCTCCCCCTTTGGCGTTATGGGCATCGTCAATCTGACTCCAGATTCTTTTTATGATGGCGGCGCGCACCATCTGGCTCCAGCCGGTTTGCGGCACGCCCTGACCTTGCTGGAAGAAGGCGCGGACATCCTTGACCTGGGGGCCGAGTCGTCCCGGCCTGGAGCCGCAGAGCTTTCGCCCGACGAAGAGATCCGCCGCCTTATTCCCGTGCTTATGGGACTGCGCCGCAAGGTCCCCTGGGCGGTGATTTCCGTCGATACCTACCATGCTGCCACTGCCGCCGCCGTTCTGGAGCAGGGCGCGGCCATAATTAACGATATTTCGGCGTGCGCGTTTGATCCGGCCCTGCTGGACGTGCTTGTGCAGTACCGGCCGGGCTATGTGCTCATGCACAGTCAGGGGCGGCCGGAGACCATGCAGCACAATCCGCAATACACGGACGTGCGGCGCGAAGTACGGGAATTTTTTGAGCGCAACCTCGCTCGGCTGGTGCGGGCGGGAGTTCCCGAAGACCGCATCATTCTTGATCCTGGCATCGGTTTCGGCAAAACGCTGGCCCATAATCTGGAACTGCTGGCGCACCCCGAAGACTGGTTGGATATGGGACGTCCGGTGCTCATGGCCCTTTCAATGAAGTCTGTTTTCGGCGGCCTGCTTTCATTGCCGCCGGGCGAGCGTGGCGCGGCCACCGTGGCGGCAACGGCTCTGCTGCGGGCTCGGGGCGTTTTCTGGCACAGGGTGCATCAGGTGGCTGCTGCCCGCCAAGGGCTGGCGGTTGCCACGGCTTTCAATCCCGGCCCCTTGCCGGGCGGGCCGTCTGTGGAGTAAAATGTAAAAAGGGCGCGCCGGTGCATGTCCTTTTTTCATGCGGTTGAGGCCACTGCACAGGCATAGTGACTTTGAACCATAATTCTAGAGCAGATTAACTTTGAAATGCTTCACATTTCAAAGTTTTCATTCAGCCGAAAAATGCGATTTTCGGCTGAATCCACGCCACATTGTGGCGCGCTGCACTTTCGTACAGCGTTAGAGCATTTACACTTTTTCAAAGTTAAAATGCTCTAACGGGTTATGGTTCTCACCGTGGGAGCAACAGCACAAATGCATGGCGCTGCTGTCGTTTCAACAAGCCTTTGGGGCAATGGCCGGCATTGATGGTTTTTGTGGCGTGGTTCTGTCCGCACCGCCGCCGGAGCCATCCCAGGGTAAAATTTCCGGCCAGACTGTCGACGGCGGGCAGACGGCTGTTCAGAACTGTTCCGGCTGGTGCGGCCAGAGGTCCTTTGCGTTGCGGCGGCAGAAGCGTGGGCGGCATGCCGGACAGGCCGCCTGCATGCCCCCAGGGTCTGTGCAGCGCAAAAAAATTATAAGAGCCACTTTGAAATTCGCGCAGCCCCGCTCTTGACGAATCCGCCGGTCGGGCGGATAAGGCCATGTAGCGAGCAAGGATTCGCCGGAAACGCCATGCCGTCTGCTGCTGACGACCGTCAGCGGGAACCGGTAAAAATGTTTTTCAATGCCGGCGCGCGGCAAACAGCAGACTCCGGCGACAGCATCTGCCTGCGGCGGCGCATACCGGCGGTTTTTCATATCTTCGGCAAGGACATTACGGTGCTTGACAATATACCTATCGAATGGCGCGACATTCTGGACATCGGCGTGGTCAGCGTGCTTCTGTACCAGCTCATCCAGATGGTGCGCGGCTCACGCGCTCTGGCCGTACTGACCGGCCTGGGGCTCCTGACACTATTGTATTTTTTCGCCAGAGGCGTGGGCCTGTACACGCTGAGCTGGCTTTTGCAGCATATCTTCAGCTCCATCTTCATCCTTATTGTGGTCATTTTTCAGTCCGATATCCGGCAGGCCCTTGGTGAAATGGGGACACACCGGCTGTTTCGCAAAAAGCAGCTCATGCAGGACGGCGTTGAGGAAGTGGTCATGGCCTGCGTGGAAATGGCCCGCCTGCGCGTGGGCGCCCTGATTGTGGTGGAGCGCAGCATGCGGCTCGGCGACATGATAAAGCGTGAGGGCGTGCGGGTTGACGCGCAGCTTTCGCGCCAGTTGCTCATGAATATTTTTTATCCCAAAGCGCCCCTGCACGACGGGGCTGTGGTCATCAGCCGAGGGCGGCTCATGGCCGCGGCCTGTATACTCCCTCTGGCTGTGGCCAAGGGGCAGAACTTCGGCACACGTCACCGCGCTGCCCTTGGAGTGACCATGGAAAGCGATGCGGTGGTTATTGTCGTGTCTGAAGAGCGGGGTGAAATTTCAGTAGCCATGAAGGGCGAGCTTATGCGCGCCCTGGATGCCGGCCGCCTGCGGGAGGTGCTTAATGAAATCCTCTGATATTCCCCGGCGCGCGCCGCATCTGGCTTCCTTGCTGGTGGCCGTGCTTGCCGCCGTGAGCATGTGGTATGTGGTCAGTGTGCGCGAACGCCTTGAAGCCCAACTGGAAGTTACCCTTGATTACTACGGCATACCCTCAAATCTTGTGATCACCGACGGCCTGATCAACAAGGCGGTGGTGCGCTTGCGCGGGCCGGAAACCCTTCTGCGTTCGGTTACCCAGAGCAAGCTTATTCAGGCGGTCAATCTTTCTCATATTAAAAAGGGTGTTACTATGGTTCCCCTTACGGCCGAACATCTTGGGCCGGGGTTCCGCGCCTTTGAGCTTATTGACGTGCAGCCGCCGCGCATTGTCATCACGGCCGACACCCTTGTGGAGCGGGCGGTTCCCGTGCGGTTTACCGTGGATTCGCCCCTGCGCAACGGAGCGCTGACTGTGGAAAATGCCAGGGTAGACCCTGCCACGGTGACCCTGCGCGGGCCGGAAAGCGTGGTGGAGGCGATATCGCACGTGCCGGTTGTTCTCATGGCCGACCCCACGGCAGCGGGCAGCACGGTGCATCAGGTCATAACCCTGGATACGCCGAGCCTTGTGACCGCGATTCCGCCCACCGTCAAGGTGCAGTACAGCATTACCAGCGGGCGCACCACGGTGAGCCAGCGCTGCAAGATCGATATTTCGGCTGAAAACCGCCGTCTCTACAAGGTGGAGCCGGAAGAGCTGACCGTCACTGTGGAAGTGCCCGACGCACTGGCCAAGAACTCCCGTTACCTTGGGCAGTTGGAGGCCACCGTCAGCCCGCCCGACCTTGATGAAGGCGAAAGCCGTCAGGTAGAGGTGCGCTTTCGCCTGCCCGAGGGCATGACGCTCTTGAACCCCGGCACAGAAGAAGTTACGGTAAGCCGTAAGAAAAAATAGCTCGTGCTCCCGGCAGGTTGCGGGAGGCGGAGGGCGTTTTTGCCCTTGAAGGAGATGGCATGGCCGATCGTCTTTTCGGCACGGATGGTTTGCGTGGTACGGTGAATACACACCCCATGACGGTGGATGTGGCCCTGCGTTTGGGGCTGGCCGCCGGGGTGCGTTTCCGCCGGGGCCAGCATCAGCATAAAGTGGTTATCGGCAAGGACACGCGCCTGTCGGGCTACATGTTTGAGTCTGCCCTAACGGCGGGGCTGTGTGCTGCGGGCATGCACGTCATCATGACAGGCCCGCTGCCCACGCCGGCCATATCCTTTCTGACGCGCAGCATGCGCGCGGATTTGGGCGTGGTTATTTCGGCCTCGCACAATCCCTTTCAGGACAACGGCATAAAGTTTTTCGATGCCGATGGATACAAGCTGCCCGATATGGCCGAAGACGAGATCGCGGCCATGGTGCTGGATGCCGATTTTTCCTGGCCGTATCCGGGGGCGCGCGGCGTGGGCCGCGCCACAAAGATTGAAGACGCGGGCGGGCGCTACATTGTTTACACCAAAAGCTGTTTTCCTGCCCACCTGACCCTTTCTGGTCTGCGCATTGTGGTGGACTGCGCCAACGGGGCCAGCTACAAGGTGGCCCCTCTCGCTCTGGAAGAGCTTGGGGCCGAGGTGTTCCGCATCGGAACCAGCCCCGACGGAACCAATATCAACGAGCACTGCGGCTCGCTGCATCCCGATGTGGTCGCGGCCAAGGTGCGCGAGGTGCGGGCTGATATCGGTCTGGCCCTGGACGGTGACGCGGATCGTCTGATTGTGGTGGACGAACACGGGGTGATTCTGGACGGTGACCAGATCATGGCCCTGTGCGCCCAGGCCATGATGGCCCGTGGCGAATTGCCCGGCAACCTGCTGGTGGCTACGGCCATGAGCAATATGGCCCTGGAACTCTTCATGAGCGAGCATGGCGGTCAGCTTTTGCGCACCAAGGTGGGCGACCGGTATGTTATGGAAGCCATGCGCCGTGAAGGAGCCATGCTGGGCGGCGAACAGTCGGGCCACCTTATTTTCCACCGCTACAGCACCACGGGTGACGGCCTGTTGGCCGCATTGCAGATATTGCGCATCATGCGGGAAAAAGAACGCCCGCTCTCCGAACTGGCCGGGCTGCTGAAGCCCTTTCCGCAAAAGCTCATCAACGTGCGGGTGGAAAAGCGCCTGCCCTTTGAGGAGCGCCCCGCCATTGGCGAAGCCGTGGCCCAGGTGGAAAAAGATCTGGCCGGGCGCGGGCGTGTGCTTTTGCGCTATTCCGGTACTGAGGCCCTGTGCCGCGTCATGGTGGAAGGCGAGCATGAAGACAGGGTTCGGGCCTACGCCGAAGACCTGGCACAGGTGGTTGAGCGCGAACTGCGTTAACGTCCTTGCGGACATCCGTTTTTTGAACGAGAATACAGACAAGCAAAGCAACAGTGGAGGCAAGCATGAAGGATATTCGCAAGGTTATTATTCCCGTGGCCGGCTGGGGTACGCGTTCATTGCCCGCGACCAAGAATATTCCCAAGGAAATGCTGCCCATCTATAACAAGCCGGTCATCCAGTATGTGGTGGAAGAGGCCCAGAAGGCCAATATCCAGGATGTCATTTTTGTAACCAACCGCGACAAAAGCGTCATTGAAGACCACTTTGACTATAACCTGCAGCTGGAGGCGGTGCTTGAGCGCGCCGGAAAGCTCGACAAGCTGGAAGAAGTGCGCAAGGTGGCGGAAATGGTCAATATCATGTCCGTGCGCCAGAAAAAGCAGCTTGGCCTGGGGCATGCCGTGCTGTGCGCGCGCGAGCTTGTGCGGGATGACCCTTTTGCCGTCATGGTGGGCGATGACCTGATGTTTGGCGGCGTTCCCGGCATTGCGCAGCTTATTGACGTGGCAATGGCTGAAAAAATGCCTGTCATCGGTGTGATGGATGTGCCGTGGGAAAAGGTGGACCGCTACGGCATCATTGAGGGCGATGAAGTTGCCCCCGGAGTGTTCAGGGTCAAGAGCATGGTGGAAAAGCCCGCCCGCGAAAAAGCCCCCTCGCGCATGGCTATTGTGGGCCGCTATGTGCTCACGCCGGATATTTTTGATTATCTTGAAAAGGTGACCCCCGGCCACGGCGGCGAAATTCAGCTGACCGACGCGCTTCAGGCCATGGCCCAGGACAGGGGCATGATGGCGGTGCGCATGTCGGGCATGCGCTTTGATGCCGGAGACTGGGCGGAATTTTTGACGGCCAATATTTACTTTGCCCTTCAGGATGAAGAGCTGCGTTATGATCTGCTGAATCTGCTCAAGAATTTTGTGCAGTTCCATTAGACAGTGTCGTCACGAGCGCCTTTCCCGGTATCTCTGCGTCGAACTTCGCCTTTTATTCCGGTCGAGTACCATAAGAGTACACTCCCTGCATAAAAGGCTCGTTCTCCTTGATATACCAAGCAAATTCATCTCGTGACGACACTGTCTAGAGCAGATTAACTTTGAGAATGTACATTCTCAAAGTTTAAGACACGCATCGCTTCGATGCTTAACCGCGCAAATAAATAGCTCTGCTGTCTTCGCGGCAGTCGTTGGCGAGCCTGCGAGCCTTACGAATGGCGACAGCGATTGTATGGAAACAGGCCGATCGTTACACATGCTGTCTGCAAGCATAGTTTCCTGCGTTACAACTCCTGAAGCATCCGTAACTTCCTTTGTCGTAACGGCTGAAGCTGCGCTCACGCCTCCGTAGCGGGCGTCTGCTCCCGCAGCCGCCAGAGCAATTTCAAGATGAAATTGCTCCGGAGCCGTTTACGAATGAAATGAATTACCTGCTCTGCAGGGATTTTCCTGAAAATCCTTGCCACGAAATGCGAACAGGCAGGCTTTTACCTGCCGTAGGCGAGCATTTCAAAAGTTAAATACTCTAATGGCCCGTTTCAGACTACGTGCGTATCAGGCGCGGTTGGCCTGAAACGGGCCATTAGAGCAAATTGACTTTGAGAATATCTGCTCTCATGGTTTATCTGCTCCCAAATCAAGCGGCTCCGGCCTTCGGCAGCCGGGGCGCGCCGCCAGAGGCTTGCTTTCCCTGCCGTATTGGTTAACTCTGCCCCACATGTATGCCAGCATTGCTCTTCTGAGTCCTCCTTATGCCACCTTGAGCTACGCCTTGCCGCCTGAATTCCCACAGGATTTCTGGCAGCCCGGTCTGCGTGTGGCCGTACCGCTGGGCAGGGGAGACAAGGCCGCTCTGCGCGCCGGCATTCTGCTTGAGACCAGCACCCACATTGATCTGCCCAAGGGAGTGGCCTGCAAAAGCGTTTGCTGGCCGCTGGAAGAAAAGGCCGTTCTCACGCCCGAACTTCTGGCCCTGGCACAGGACCTTGCGCTGCGTCAGGCCCTCAGTCCCGGACATATTCTGGGGCATGTACTGCCGCAGGGCCTGCGGCTTACCCGCGTGCGCCTGCGCCTGCTCCACGAAAAAGGGGCAGCATCGTGGCCTTTGGCCCGCATTCGCGGG
>NZ_JBAIYR010000058.1:0-9401 GCF_036763145.1 Desulfovibrio sp. 1188_IL3213
CCGTAACAGTGACGCGGCACAATCGCCGCCCACCCAAAGCAGACCGTCACGCAAAAGCGGGCCGCAAGCCGGGAGCCAGTCAGCTTGGGGCCGGCGCGCCGTGCGGTTGCGGCAGGGATTCCACATAAGCTTTCAGGACAACGGCGTTATTGCAGTCCTGATCTTTTGCGGCATACAGAAAAACAACCGTGCTGTGCTCTGCCAGAATCCCGAGCAGTTCGGCCAGCGGCGCTTCGGAAGCGTCCAGTTCCGCAGTGTAGCGCTTCTCAAACTCTTTCCATTTTGCCCTGTCATGAGCAAACCATTGGCGCAGTTCATTGGACGGGGCAATATCCTTCAGCCACACATCCCAACTGGCGGCGGCCTTGGCGATGCCTCGCGGCCAGATGCGGTCGACCAAAACGCGCATGTCGGCGGCGGGCAGGTCATGATCATACACACGGTGCAGAATGATCTTCATCACGAGCCTCCTTTTTGGAACCGGAACAGCCGCCGCAAGCACGGCCCGAACGGGAAACGCGGGCAGCACGCCTGCGCATCCCTGCATGACCGCATGCGCCTGCCGTCCCATCACAGAATATCCGCACAGCGCGGCCTTAACCGTCCACCGGGGTCTGGCTGCGCCCAATCCGCACGGCGCACAGGCTGACCAGAATGGTCAGGAAAAAGAACGCCGCACCAGCATAGCCCGTCATGCCCAGTCCAAGCCTGTTGAATACCATGCTGCCGATAAACGCGCCGCCGCCGATGCCCACATTGAAAATGCCGGAGTAGATTGACGTGGCGATGTCAGCGGAGTGAGCGGCAAGCTCAAGTATCCTGCTCTGGAACAGCAGGCCCAGCACCGCCATGCTGCCGCCCCACACGACGCACAGCGGCACGATGAGCAGCAGACGGTCAATGGACACATTAAGAGCCAGCAGGCAGATAAAAATGGTCACCAGCGGCACGGTAAAGACAAGCTTTGATCCGCTGCCCGCCAGCCGCGTGGCGAATATGCTGCCCGCAATGCCGGACAGGCCCATAATCAGCAGGAATACAGGCACGGCCCCTTCCGTGAAACCGCCCGTCTGAATGAGCAGAGGGGCCAGATAGGTATACGCAACAAAGTGCCCCGTCACGGCAAGCATGGTCTGTAAATAGATCAGTGCAAGCTCCTTGTTGCGGAACAGGGCGGGTACGCTTTTGAACGATCCCGTGTCCTTGGATTCGAGCGTCGGCAACAGTCGCCACAAAATCAGCGCGATGCAAAAGGCCACGCCCCCAATGATCAGAAACGCTGTTCTCCAGCCGAAATGCTGGCCGATGACCGTGCTGAGCGGAACCCCGAGCACCGTTGCCAGTGAGCCGCCCACAATGATGATGGCAAGCCCCTTGGCCTTTAATGCCGGAGGCGTCACGCGCACCACAATGGGGCTTGCTATGGACCAGAATACGGCATGGGCGTTGGCCACGCATATGCGCGCAACCATAAGGGTGGCAAAGTTGAAGGCAAATGCCGAAAGCACATGCCCGGCAATGAAAATGCCAAACAGGCAAAGCAACAGCTTGCGCCGTTCGAAACGGGCCGTAAGGGCGGTCAGGGGCAACGACAGCAGGGCCACAACCCAAGCGTATACTGCCACAAGCAGCCCGGTAAAGGCTTCTGTTTCGCCAAGGTCAGCGGCAATTTCCGGCAACAGGCCGATGGGCAGGATTTCAGTGGTGACAAAAATAAAGGCGGCCAGGGCAAGAGTAAAAACAGGAACCCAGAGACGCCTTCCCTCTGGAGTTTTGATGGTGGTCATATTCAGTCCTTATATCAGTCTCATGCCCTTATGGCGGGCAAAATAACGAGGTGCGCCATACGCCCGACCCTTGCAAAATGCAACGGGCGCAGCCGGTCATTTCTTTGTTTCTGCACAACAACGAGCCAGTTTTATTGAAACGTCATCCGTAAAGACCGTCTTTTTCAACGGCCGGAAGGCACAAGAAGGATTGGTACAACAAGAGATGCGGCAGGCGCAGCCTGCCCTGCAATTGCGGCAGGACACCAGCGCCATGTGACAGATGAGGCTCACGCCCGGCCCGGCGGCTTGGAGCAGCACACGAACAGGCCGACGCCTTAAATCTATCTTAAAAATGCCATAAATCAAGCCGTCACGTATCTGGGGCATACGCACCGCAACTTGCCCCGCTGCCGTGCAAGCAACGGGCATCGGCACTGGGCGTACCGCCCCTGCTGCCCGCAAAGAATGCCGCCCGAAGGCAGTCACAACCACGCGCTATCAAAAAGCTTTTCCGCGCCATTCACCCCGCATCGCCGACACGCCTTACCCCTCGTGCCCTGTTGTTCGGCACGAGAACAGGCAATCACCACAGGATGAAAACGGCTGCTGCCACCAGAAAAACGAACCATCTTGCGCGCCGCCTCTAATTAAAATGCATAAATATAAGTTTCAGTATTGATAAAATACCATATTCTTTTTCATGGCTTTTTCACCAACAGGCTTAACCAGATCCGGAGCCGCGTTATGACTATAAAAAATGCCACATCCTGTATAAATCTGGCTACTATCGCCCCCATTCTCTTTGTTTGCGGCACGCTGGTTCTTTATGTGCGGTCAAACCAGCGCATGGAGGAGGTGATGGAGAACAAGGCCATTGTGGTCGCTCTGGGCGATGAACTGCGCCAAAGCTCCATAAGCCTGACGAGAAACGTGCGCATGTATGCTGTTATCCGGCCAGACGGCACAGGCTATGGCCGGGGCCAGTCATGCGGTGGCCGACCTTGCCCGGCAGGCCGAGCGCCTGGCGCAGCTTATTGCCAAGATGAAGCAGGGCTAACGGAAAAGCGGGCATACATGCGCGGCACGACACGCGCGTGAGACGAGGAGAACGCACGCAGGAACCTGCGCATGACTTGTGTATGCACCGATCGGCCATTTCCCGCCGTGAACGCTAAGCCATGCTGTACTGCCCCTTCGCAACACCAACTGACATAAGCAGCACACAAGAGCCTCGGTTCAATCCTGTTCGGCTCCGCCCGGCAGACAGTTAAAAAGCCCCGATCATCGAGAGATGGTCGGGGCTTTTCGTGCCTTAGCCTTGCAGCCTATTGGTGCAACGCTCTTTAGAGCAGATTAACTTTGAAATGCTTCACATTTCAAAGTTTTCATTCAGCCGGAAAATGCTATTCTCGGCTGAATCCACGCCACATTGTGGCTCGCTGCACTTTCGTGCAGCGAGGGTAAAGCATCTCCGGCCACCACATAAAGCCAGAACAGCAGATGCCTTTTACCCTGGCGTAGGCTTTCCAGGGCTAGAGCAATTTCACTTTGAAATTGCTCTGGCGGCTGCGTGAGCAGTCGCCCGCCGCAAAGATGCAAGCGCAATTTACTTGCGCGGTTAAGCATCGAAGCGAGCGTGACTTAAACTTTGAGAATGTACATTCTCAAAGTTAATCTGCTCTAGAAAGAACCATTGCGCGGAGGGTTGCCGGAAAAATCCGCAATAACATACGCGCCGTGCTCAACGCTGAATGTCGTGAAGTCAGGATTATCCGCCGTTCCATAAATGCCCTTGATCAGGGGCCGTTCTGCCAAAATACGTTCCTTTATAGCGCGGTTGTCATCAAGAGAAACCTTGGCGGTAACGCGAACCCACGCCATGTCTTTATTGACAGCGCAGATTTCAACGGCGGGATTGCCCTGAAGCTGCTTGAAAACATTCTTGCTTTTCGCCGTGCAGAACCACAGCTTTCCATCCTGCTCAAACTGGTACTGAAACGCCCGCACGTGCGGTTCGTTGCCACTGACCGTGGCAATAAAGCACATGGGAGCTTCGGCAAGAAAACCAGAAATTTCAGTCATTGCATTATTCATAATAACCCCACATTTCAGGTATTATTTGATCCGTTTTGTTGCAAATTGCGTAAAACTTTTTCCAGCGTTTTTACGCAGGCAGCCTTTTCAGCCTCGTCCACATCGCCCCATACCAGCCGTAACAGATCAACAGAAATTGCGTGCTGAATCCTGCGCATGGATTCCCCTTTTTCCGTCAACAGCACTACCTGTGCGCGAGCATCATGCGGATCAGTTTCACGACGGCAATAGCCACGGCTTTCAAGTGTGCTGATCAAGCCGGTAACCGTATTTTTTTTTCTTTTAATACGCTCCGCCAATTCGTTCATCTTCAAAGGGCCAGCCTCGAAAAGCGCATGCAGCACCGCGCCGTGGGCGGGAAGCAGATCGTCTACGCCGTGACTGGACAAAGCGTTGACAATGTACGTGTTGGCCTGTTCGCGAATCAGGGCCGCCAGAGCAATAATGGCATCGCTGCTGCCTGGAGTATTCATGAATACCTCTTTTTAGTTCGTCGACGAACCATCTGAAGATGAGATACTTCGCCGCCGAACCAATGTCAACAGTTTGATGAAATCTTAGCTAGATGGGTTCAGGATAGCCTGCGGAGACTTCGCCCGAAAGGAAACGCATTAGAGCTTTTATGGGGTTTGAGGGACCGCGGGTTAATGCTGTTCTGATAAGCCGATAGACAGTAAAACCCCCGACCATCTTGTGATGTTCTGGGGTTTTGCGTGTGCGCGGCGTTAAAAATTCTATTCACAATCACTTTTTTCTGGGTGGTTGCCTGAGGTTTCCACATGGAAATAACTTGTGCAAAACAACTGTTCGACGTTCCCGTAGGCGCTCAGACAAACTACTCTGCCCATTGGGGCTTTGAAAGCCAATCTGCTGCCACGCGGGGTTAAGCTAGCTTTTGGTAAAGAGAAGGATTGTAGATTTTCATTAGCTGCATTGCGTTAGAATCTTGCTGAAGCAGTGTGCATACGTCATTCTTAACTTTCATACTAATTTCTGTGTTCTTAATAAAGTCTTCGTAGTAATTATCAGAATTAATGCCATTTTTATCTAAGGCAGTTCTAAAAGCCTTCATCACGGCGCTGCCATACTCACTCGCTCCTGTAGGAATTGGCTCCGATCTTTCTAAAAGTTTATGATTTACACATAGGTAGGGCGTGCTAACTTCTTCAATCCAGTCAGGCAGTTGATAATGCTCAAGAGGTTTTGATCTAGTTTGCTCTATGCCCGAAGTAGAGGTGCTGCTGCACTCCTGGCTCAAACGTATTGCTTCTTCAGAAAGTGAAACAGTGTCCTGCCCAATGCTGCGATGAACAGATTCAGACCCGCGTGTAGACGTGACGGTACTTTGTGTGTTGGCAGTAGCTTGCACATTGCATGTCTGGATAAGAGAGATCGACATGGGAACCCCCGCGGCAAAAATTTCCTATTTCATTTCACAATGAAATGTTAAGCAACAAAGATGCCGCAGATTGACTTTGAATAAAAATAGACTATTATACTAGGATATTATGAATAAGTATTTTGTGCGCTTATAGATTAATTAAAAAAGTATTTTAATTTTTAGACGCCATTAATAGATAGCAACAACGCTGAATAATTATCTTAAAGGCAAATATCATCAATCACTTCAATCCCAAGTATATTTTTTAGCGGCACAAAGGTAATATTCCCTTTTATGGCATTCAAGAGGCCGTCAGTTCAATTCTGTCCAGCTCCACCAGAAAGATAATTAAAACCCCCGATCATCGGAAGATGGTCGGGGGTTTTTTCGTTTAGCGGCTCTACACCAAAGACGGGGGCAAGCCCTTCAATGGGCCTCACTCCCATCAGATTCCTGGGCAATTCCCCAGCCATTTCAGCAGCACAAAACTGCTCATATTGCCTGATTGCGGCTGGCGGCGAACCTCGAAATATACGCTCCACTCAAAATAATGAGTTCATTTTTCTGCCCATAATTCTCGATTTATTAGCACGTTAAAAGGATTTCTTGGAGACCAACTCCATTAAAAGAATACATTGTAGACTTTTAATTTATCAGCATGGGCATTAGCATCATAAAAATTATATAATTACCGAACAATATTTGGAGGGGAAAATGTCCGACAAGTATGAGGTTAAATATACGATAGAACGTTACCATCAAGACGTAATTGAACTTATATCTTTAGTTGGAGAATATGGAATAAAACAAATAACTCCAAATCTTGATGATAAAGATGACATGCATAAATTTTTTATCGAAGTTCATAATGGCTGGAAAATAGCTCAAAAAAAGATAAAATATATAGCACTTGAAATATATGAGGAGATTAAGTCAATTGAATTGCTAATAAAAAAAAGCACAACTAAAAACAGTATAGATAAAAAATATTATAAATATTGTATAAAAATATTAACATTCAGGCTAAAATCATTGCTTAAAATGATTGATGCAATAATATGGACAATATTTAGTAGAAAAGAGCACCAAGTGAGGCGTTTATATTCTGGAAAGGATCAAATTCATTTAAATAGAACAAATATAGAAGAGCTGTTTTTAGTGATCAATGAAATAAATAACAATGAAACTCAAATTGCAATTGCATTTGACTTATCAACATTTGCACATATTGGAGACTATGTTCATCTTAATTTAGACAATGGCAGTTTTAGCATTGTTGAACTCAAATCAGGGGAAAAAAATTTAAAGATTTTGACCGCATTGAAGAATTTTAACCAGCATGGTTGCTTGAAAAGATTTTTTTTCGATGCTGAGGTAAAATCCAAGAAAGATACTGAGCAGGTTAAGCGAATTATAAGACAAGAAGAACGCGCATTAAATTTGATGAATATTATTAAAAATGATGAAGGTGAGGACTACTCAACAGGGATGAATATTCGCCTGCCAAAGGAAGAGATTGAAGTAGAATCTTATGCTTGTAAAATCGTAGAAATGTTGTCTCAGCTAACTGAACAAAAGAAATGGGCTCTATCTACAATTGATGAGTGTCTATTTTTGGGGATGTACCACAAAGATTGTATTATGCCACCGCATGGTATTTTTTCCACCTGGATGAACATGATTAATGTTAAATCGGAAGTAATTGATTATAGAACTGTTTTTATGGGAAACATGTACCACCCCCCCCTAGCGCACCTTATGCCATTAGAATTTTCAAAAAAAATTTATCTTGAAGAAATTTGTTTTCTTATGTGCCTTGATTTCAATCGACTCATGAAATATGCAAAAGAAAGAGAAATAAATATGTACCTTGGAGGAAAAAAAGAAACAAATAGACTAATCACACAACAAAAAAATGTTCATTTTGTTACAGTAAATGATCGTGTTATTCATGTTGAAACTAAAAATGGTGTAATGACTATTGCAGATGGGTTGCTAACTAAAATTTATTACAGTTTCCTATCGCCATTGTCATTAATATTTGCCTTTAGCCAAGGTAATAATGACATAAATAGTTCACAAGAAACATTGTAATAAATTTAATATTGATACATTTTATCATGACACATACTGAGGCCCTAAATACACAGTTTTCACAGACTAATCTTAGTGGGATTTAATCTCCAACAAATTTTTTTGACGAACTCATTATTTTGAGTGGAGCGTATATTTCGAGGTTCGCCGCCAGCCGCAATCAGGCAATATGAGCAGTTTTGTGCTGCTGAAATGGCTGGGGAATTGCCCAGGAATCTGATGGGAGTGAGGCCCATTGAAGGGCTTGCCCCCGTCTTTGGTGTAGAGCCGCTAAACGAAAAAACCCCCGACCATCTTCCGATGATCGGGGGTTTTAATTATCTATCTGGTGGAGCTGGACAGAATTGAACTGACGGCCTCTTGAATGCCATAAAAAGGCCGGAATCTCTAAGCCAAGCCAGTCAATAATATCAGGCTATTAAGAATATACATCCTGTCCATTTAAATACATTCGTATACATTTTGTATATCCCGTTTAGATTTCGTGCGTGAGGATTTCGAGCACTTCGGCGTCCTCAATGCCGAGATAACGCATGGTCACTGCTGGTGATGAATGGTTAAAGCGCTTGCAGAGGATCTCGAATCCGACACCAAATTTTGTCCGTTGAATGTAGCCAAAGGTCTTTCTCAGGGAGTGAGCGCCGTAATTTCCGGGTAGATTTATGGCCCAGCACCATGATTTGATCATGCGGTTAACGGTTTGAATCTGTAGTGGCTTCTGAGCGCCTTTTTTTGAGGCGAAGAGGTAATCATCATCTTTGGAGTTAAAAGCGTCCAGATGTCCTCTGAGGGCTTTGTAGACCTCCCTGTTAATGAAAAGTGTATTGGTCTTTCCGGTCTTGGATTCTTTAATTTGAATGGCCTGATTAGGTTTGACGGATTTGATGTCTGAGATTTTGAGTTTGAGTAGATCTCCGGTTCTGATTCCGTTGTTGATGCCCATAGTGAATAGGAGGAGATCACGGGGTTTTGATGCGAGGATTTTCTTGATGGCTTGTATGTCGCTGAGATTTCGGATGGGATGAACGAGTATTGATGAACCGAGCTTGGGATGATTTGGGTTATTCATGGCAAGCCTCTAATGTTAAGTTTATATGAAATATCAGTATATTAGTTAATATTATATGTACACAGTCGGTTTGAGTTGGATTTAATATATTGGAATGATTAGGCAAGAAATGAGATGTTAAGTTTTAAAAAGAACTTATCCTGTTATTCCAGATAGTTAATATGATTTCTTGATGAAGGTTAGCATAGGAGATGGGGAACTATTCGCGTAGTTGGATTTTCATGTTGGGAATATGATTGAATATTCAAACAAATTCCCGGCATGATTTAAAAAAATATGGAAATTTTCAATATTAAATGAAAAAAATGTCTGTTTTTATGATTTTGGAAACTGGTTTTCGATAAATTCTATTCAAGAAAATGAATGAATAAAGAATGTAAGTTAAGAGAAGCAAGATACGATTTGAATATGTTTGTTTAGAAAAAAGAGGCAACTGAGGATTTGAAAAACTTGTTTTTCAAATTCGAAGTTAATCCCGAAGGGATTTGATGGATTTTAAATGGAATAGAAATTTTATTTTGATTGTTTTAAAATGATAGAAGACTCTTCTAGTGTTTAAATGAATAGATTTGTATTAGTTACTTTTAAAATCCCTGCGGGATTTAACTTCATATTTGAAAAACAAGTTTTTCAAATCTTCAGTTTGTATTATTTTTTTGAATGATTATTTAATAGATTTTCTATTGTTTCACTTCCAAGAGAAGAATTATATTCCATTTGTTGAATATAATTTATTGGAAACTGGTTTCCGGAATCATCATTTTAAGGGTAAAAAGGAATATTTTTAAAAATTTATTCTTGTTATGTAGTATAATTTTTGTTTTGAATCAGAAGTGTATTTATGAAATGCATTTTTTAAATTGTGATAGCATAAAAATTGAAGAATATGCGTTGTAAATTTCAGATTAAAGGGGATTGAATGAAAAATGGTAAAGCCCGAAAAAATTATTGTTTAATTTTAGCATGATAGATAGTATTCCAATTATTATTCCAT
>NZ_JBAIYR010000059.1:0-9296 GCF_036763145.1 Desulfovibrio sp. 1188_IL3213
GGGCGGGCTTTGCCGAACAGGGCAAAGCCGCGCCGACCCGTGAAACGCCCCTGCCCGACTCCCGTCAGGCCAATGACATGGCCCGTCAGCTCGGGCTTACCCTGCGTACGGTTTTCATTGACGCAGGACACGGCGGGCGCGACCCCGGAACCAGTCATAACGGCATTCTTGAGCGCGTCATTACCCTGGACGTGGCCCTGACCCTTGGCCGCCTTTTGCAGGCCAATGGAGTGGATGTGGTCTACAGCCGCACCAAGGATATAGGGCTTTCACTGCGGGAGCGGACAAGCAGCGCCAATGCCGCCGGAGCAGACATTTTTGTTTCCATTCATGTAAATGCCAATGACGACAGGTCGGTCAACGGTTTTGAAACCTACTATCTTGATCTGGCGAGCAACAGCGAGGCCGCACGGGTGGCCGCGCTTGAAAACTCGGGCAGCGACCATCGCCTGGGCGATATGCA
Organism: Desulfovibrio sp. 1188_IL3213; assembly: GCF_036763145.1. Taxonomy (NCBI): domain Bacteria; kingdom Pseudomonadati; phylum Thermodesulfobacteriota; class Desulfovibrionia; order Desulfovibrionales; family Desulfovibrionaceae; genus Desulfovibrio; species Desulfovibrio sp. 1188_IL3213. The sequence goes on from NZ_JBAIYR010000059.1 coordinate 464, forward strand.
AAAAATGCTGGCCGATGTCATGCTGAATGCCAGAGTAGACGAATCACGCCGGCTTGCACAAGATATTCAGCGCCTTAGCATCTTTCGACTGAAAAAACGGCAGTATGATGTCCGCAACAACGGGGTCAAGTCAGCTCCCTTCCATGTGCTGCTTGGCGCACAGATGCCCGCCGTGCTGGTGGAGCTTGGCTATTGCACCCATGCCGCCGAAGCCCGCAATCTTGCCAATGCCAAATATCGTCTTGCGCTGGCCGAGGGACTGGCCGAAGGCATACTTGCATACAAAGACAGACTGCTTAAAAGACGAACTGCCCATAATTCCTTGACGCCCGAAAGCGCCGATGCTATGTGATGCAGGGATTTCAAATGTATGCCGCTCTGTCGTATCAGCAAAAATAAAGCCCAGTTACACAGGCGCGGCCAGGTCCGGTCCCGGCTTGTGCAGCGCACGGGCCACGCACAAAAAACAGTGTTATACAAGTTTCTTACGGCGCAAGGGTCATCCCAATTCCGCAAGGACGAGATATAAAAACAGCAATCGGGGAAGGAGTACTTTACATGCGCAAGGTTTTGATGATGACCGTAGCGGTTTGCATGCTCATGGCCGGAGCGGCCCTTGCGGCTGACAGCAACGCCGTGCCCGCCGCCAAAATTGGTGTTGTGGACATGCAAACTGTGGCCACGCAGAGCGAACCCGCCGAGGCCGCCAAAAAGCAGATGGAACAAAAGTTCGGCAAAGAACGTGCCGAGCTGGAAAAGCAGGGCGAAGCCCTGAAGAAAAAGGCCGAATCGCTCAAAAATCCCAAGGTCAGCGAAGAAAAAAAGCTGGAATTCATCCGCGCCAAGCAGGACCTGGACCAGAAGACCCGCAACTTCCTGCGCAAGGTTGAACAGGAAGAAGTGAAGCTTCGCCAAGACATGGTGACCCTGGTCTTCAGCGCCACCTACGAAGTGGCCCGCACCAAGGGCTTCAACTTTGTGGTGGACGTGACCGCGGGCGGCGTTCTGTACGCCGACCAGTCAATGGACCTGACCCAGGACGTGCTCACCGAAGTGAACAGGCTTTACAAAGAAAAGAAAAACGACAAGGGCGGCAAAAAATAAGCGCCCGTCCATAAAGCGACACGGCCTCTCGACCCTGACGGGCGGGAGGCTTTTTTCTTTACTGCCATTTGACCTGAAGTTGTTGTGACGGTCGTATCCTCAGTCAGAGCCACCTGAGCCTTTCAGGCGGCGACCGGTCCAGAGGCTTTGCCGCGCTGGGGTAAGACGCGGCCCAAGCGTTTTTGAAAAGACAACGGCGGAACGCATCCGCGCCGTGCACCGGGCGGTCAAAAGGCAAGGCTGGTGCTTGCCCCTTGCAACTGCATGTTCTCAAAGGTAAAATACTCTCAGCGGGCGCGTGACTACGCGCCATAGGGACAGGGCCGCCGTCATTCCGCCGTCCCGGCCACAGACACGCCAAACTCGCCAGGAGGCCAGAACATATGGATTCAGTTACGCAAAGCCAGAGCATGGACATACAGCGCATTTTGCGCCTGCTGCCCCACCGCTACCCCTTCCTGCTGGTGGACAGGGTTGTGGAATGCGTAGCCGGTTCGCATATCAGGGCGTACAAAAACGTTACCTTCAACGAACCGTTTTTTCAGGGGCATTTTCCCGGCGCGCCCATCATGCCCGGTGTGCTCATTCTTGAGGCCCTGGCCCAGACCGGCGGCCTGCTGGCCGCTTCAGGCATGGGCGACCTGGACGACAAGCTTTTTCTCTTTACCGGCCTTGACGGCGTTAAATTTCGCCGCCAGGTGATTCCCGGCGACCGTCTGGACCTTGAGTGCTCCAACATCCGCATGAAGCTCAAACTTTGCAAGATGGAAGCTCGCGCCTTTGTGGACGGCAAGCTCGCCGCAGAAGCCCAGATCACTGCCGCTATCGGGGACAGGCCCAAAGACTGAGCATAGGCCCACAGCCGCTGCACATCTGTCCAACATAAAAAGCCCGTTTGCGGCCGGGGAATCATGTGTCCCCGCCACAAACGGGCTTTGCGCCAACCGGCCGAAGACGGCCGCTACATTACTTTGCCAGCAATACCCAGGCCGGGCCTTTGGCATCCAGATGGCTGGCGACATAATTGCCCCGCTCTTCGCCGCCGCAAAACACGTCGATACGGTTTTTCTTGATAGCGCCGCCCACATCCTGGGCAAAGCCGATGCCGCGCAGCGGCACCTTGCCTCGCTGCTGGTCAGGAATATTCACCCCATAGGCCACAACCGACCCCAAGGGAATAAAGGTGCGGTCTGTGGCAAGCGACAGCCAGTCGTCCACCACCTGTCCCATGGCCCCCGTAGGGCCACGGGTTCCGTAGCGGAAAAAGACATAGCTGGGATTTTCGTTCAGTATCTCGCGCACACGCTGCGGATTATCCTTGAACCACTGGCGCTGCTCGAAGATATGCCCTTCCCGGAGCAAGCCCTTTTCCCGCATGATGCGTCCCGAGCTTTTATACTTGTGACCGTTCTGCCCCGCATAATTGATGTACGCCTGGGTTCCGTCGTCAAAGACCAGCCTGCCGGAACCCTGAATTTCCAGAAAAAACACGTCCACGGGGTCCGCAGCCCAGGCCAGTTCCAGTCCCTTTCCGGCAAGCACCTGTTTTTCTTCAATGGTGCGGCGGTCATAGTAGCGCCCGCGCTTGGCCTTCACCGCCTTGATGTCCGGCGGCAGCGCGTAGATGGCCTGGGTATAGCCCGGCTTGCGTGTGCGGCTGGCACGCACCACAGGCTCGTAATACCCCGAATACTTTATGCCGTCCGGCACTTCCACCCAGCGGAAGTTTGCCAGAAAAAGCTCCGGTTCCTTGTCCAGACGAGGCAAAAGTTCCTGCAAGCGGGTCAGGGTGCGAGAAAGCTCGCCCCAGGTCACGCTCAGGCCCGGCCGCTGCACGGCAACGGCCGTGGCGGGCTTGCTGTTGACATAGCGTAAAGACTTGCGCACGGTAGGAGCTATCTCTTTCCAACTGCCCAGATCCTGATTGACAGGTTTCAGGCAGCTTACGAAAAACTCCGGGCTTTCAAAGGCCACAGGCGGTCCTACCGGCTCCGGAGAGGGAGGGGCCACCTTTTTGCCGCAGGCCCCAAGCAGAAAACACATAAGCAGCAGCGCCACCAGGGCCGGTCTGAACCCACAGGGTCGGTCAATGGAACCGTGAGTGTAAGGCGCGTATAAACAAGGAGCATTCGCGTGCATGAAGAGTTCCCCACTCCTGATATCTGGATGCCACATCGCGTTTCCTACGGCGAAACGGATACGATGGGCGTTCTTTATTATGCTGAATATCTGCACCTTTTCGAGCGCGCCCGCAGCGAATACATCCGCCGCTGCGGCATGAGCTACGCCGAGGTGGAGAAAAAAGGCATCATCCTGCCGGTTCGCGAGGCCCAGTGCCGCTACCGCTCGTCCGCCCGCTATGACGACCTTGTGTTGGTGCGCGCGGGCATCAGCGAATGGGGGCGAGCCTCAATGCGCTTTGTATATGAGATATGGAGCGAGGACAAGAAGCGCCTTCTGGCTACCGGCATGACCCAACACGCCCTGGTCAACGCGCAGGGCCGCCCCGTGCCTGCGCCTGACTGGTTCCGTAGCCTCACGTTTGATGCCGTGTAAAAGCCTTCGGCCTCATAAGGCCGGAACGACAGCTACAGCGGCGGCGCATCCCGCTTCAAAGCTGGACGGCATCCCCGTGACGGGCGTAAAATCCGCCCCAAAACCCGCAGCCGTTCCGTTGTCCTTGGTCTAGAGCAATTTAACTTTTAAATTGCTCGGACGGCTGCGTGAGCAGACGTTCGCTACGGAGGCGTAAGCGCAGTTTATCTGCGCGGTTAAACGCCGAAGTGAGCGTGCCTTAAACTTTGAGAATGTATATTCTCAAAGTTAATCTGCTCCAGACAGTGTCGTCACGAGATGAATTTCCTTGGTATATCAAGGAGAACGAGCCTTTTATGCAGGGAGTGTACTCTTATGGTACTCGACCGGAATAAAAGGCGAAGTTCGACGCAGAGATACCGGGAAAGGCGCTCGTGACGGCACTGTCTAGCGGCTGCCACGGTTTTCCGTGACTCAACAGACCCTGCAGAAGTTTTTTTGGCGTTTTCCCCCAAGGCAGACTGCAGCATATTGAAAGGCCCCGGAAAATTCCGGGGCCTTTACGTTCCCGCTGTCTTGCGCCGCACGGCGACGCAGACACGGGCGGAGGGGGCGTTGTTTGGCAAGGCTGTACCACTTTTGCCGAAGGAAAGATTTCGGCACCAGCGGTCTCCGGCCAGAACGCGCGCTCGGCGGTCTGGCAAAGCAAAAATCGGGCGATTCTTGCGAAGAATCCGCAAACAGCGATCTTTCTGACGGCTACTGCCGATCTTCGGGCTCATGGCCCGCATCAATGCGGGCGGACTCCAGCCGCCGCGCTTCATCACTTTCCGGGCTTTTTCCCGAGCAGCAGCAGGACGTTTCCTTTGGACGGCCAGCGCTGCCGCAGCCACTGTCGCAACCGCAACCGCACTGCCCTTTGCGCATGGCGCGCACCATACGCCTGATGACAAAAAAAGCCGCAGCCGCAATACAGAGCGCCACGATAATCAGCTGTATGTCCATTTCAAATCACCTCACACTTAAATAGTGCGTCAATAGAAAATGAAAGTCAAGTTCGTTACAAACTTTTCCATTTCATACGCCACTGGCGCATATTGCGCGGCATGTGCAGGGATATTCCGGAATAAAGAGAAGCAGTCCAGCCCCTGAGATAGCACCCAGGCGCGGTTCAAGGACAGCGTACAGCCCTGGCAGAAAAAGCCCACAAGGCGTTTCTGCCGGTATCCTGAATTGCAGGGATCGCGGCGGCTGCCAGGCGAAAATATTACCGCAAAGCAAGGTCGCCAGGGCGCTGGTGCGTCAGGCAGGCTGAAAAGACTTGTCTCCGGCACATGTGAGCCCAGAGCAGGTTAACGCTACGAATGCAAAGCGCAAAGCGTAAGTCCGCATGCTACGTCGCTTACGCCTCCATGCCTCGCACCAGCCTCGCAGCCGCCAGAACAGTTTCAAGGTGAACTGCTCTATTTGTCTTCTTCGGCAGCCTGCGCGCGGCACATTTCGCACAGGCCATACAGATTATGCACATGGCCCCGCAGCCTGAAGCCGTATTTTTCGGCCATTTCACGCTGCAGCGTCTCAATGCGCGGATCGCATATCTCAACGATCTTACCGCACTGCAGGCAGACCAGATGGTCATGATGACTGTCAGGCTTGGCGACTTCATAACGGGTGATGCCGTCGCTGAAGTGAATTTCCATAGCCATACCGGCATCGCAAAGCAGCTTGAGGGTACGGTATACCGTAGTCTGCCCGATGCCCGGATCACGCTGCAGGATATGCTGATAAAACTCTTCAAGAGAGTGGTGGCCCGGCAGCTCAAAAAAGGCTTCGGCGATGATGCGCCGTTGCGACGTGGTGTTCAGGCCCTTGCGGTTCATGAACTCCAAAAAGTCCGCCAGGCAGGCGTTACGCTGTGTTGCTGTCATAATTGCCTACCCCCGGGTGCAGTGTAAAATATTTTTCACATTCATGCCAAGAAAAACAAAGCACGAGTTTTTTGAGTCTGTTATGCTGAAGGATTCAGATAAATCATCCTTACTTGTGACGCACTTTCAAATAAAAAGCAATGAATTACAGGAACCTGCCACGACCTGAAATCACGTTATCCCTGGCAGCGTGAAGATCTTGTCCCTTTGCCTGCCGCCCTATAGCCTGTATATAAGGATAAAATCAAAAAGTACGGTAACCGTGTTTTCGACGTGCCGCATTCGATGATAACCCTCTTGACATTTTTATCAGGATTGAATACTGTTTTCAAAACAGAAAGACTCTCAACCTTTTCCGGAGCCGCAAGCGCGTTCCGCCTGCAAGGAAAATAATATGGCAAATCTGATCAATTCCAAGGTTGAACCCTTCAATGTACAGGCATTTCATCAGGGTGAGCTGAAAAATGTCTGCGACACAGACCTGCAGGGTCACTGGTCCATTTTCTTTTTCTATCCTGCCGACTTTACCTTTGTTTGCCCCACCGAGCTTGAAGACCTGTCTGAAAGCTACGAAGACTTCAAAAAGCTCAACTGCGAAATTTATTCTGTTTCCACAGACAGCGCCTATGTGCATAAAGCCTGGGCAGACGCCTCCCCAAGCATAGCCAAGATAAAGTACCCCATGCTGTCTGACAGCGCCGGAACCCTTTCACGCGCGTTTCACGTGCTCATTGAAGAAGCCGGTCAGGCCCTGCGCGGCAGCTTTATTGTCAATCCCGAAGGCATCATCAAGGCTTATGAAGTGCATGACCTCGGCATCGGCCGCAATGCCGAAGAACTGCTGCGCAAGCTTGAAGCCGCCCAGTTTGTGGCCCAGCACGGCGATCAGGTCTGCCCTGCCCGCTGGAAGCCCGGCAAGTCCACCCTCAAGCCCGGCCTTGACCTGGTGGGCAAACTGTAGCCCCCGCATTTCTCAGTCCCATAGCCTGTCCTCCTCAGACACTATCCCCGAATCGGAACCACCCGCGCAAGCGGGTGGTTCCTTTATGTCCGCACGTCCAGAACAAGCTTCTCGCTGGCTTTGCGCCAGAGGCAAGCAAAAAGGCTTTTTACCGGCGCACCAATACGGCACGCCACTGACGTAAAAAGCCTTTTGCAGTAATGGATTGAACCAAATAATCAGTTTCGAGGCTTCTGGCGTTGAGGCAGATTTTGCCTGGCTTGCCTGCCTGCACAGTGGCGGCCTGCGCGCATTGGCAGGCCCCGGCCTGTGGCACGGCAAACCACGCGCTCAGCTTGTGCGGCGCTTTATCCTGTCCAGCCGTTCCTGCATAAGAAAACGCCCGGTGACGGATTCCGGGTCAGCCACAATGGCCTCGGGCGTGCCTGCGGAAACAATCAGCCCGCCGTTTTCACCACCCCCCGGCCCCATGTCAAGAACATGGTCAGAAGCCAGGATCATGTCCGTATTATGCTCGATGACCACCACACTGGCCCCCTTGTCCACCAGGGCATGCAGCACCTTGATGAGCTTGCCCACCTCGTGCATGTGCAGCCCCGTGGTCGGCTCGTCCAGAATGTACATGGTTCCGGGCAGCGAACGCTTGCCCAGCTCGCGCGAAATCTTGATGCGCTGGGCCTCTCCGCCGGAGAGGGTGGTGGCGGGCTGTCCAAGCCGCAGGTATTCCAGCCCCACTTCTTCCAGCACTGCCAGGCGGCGTTCCAGCGCCGGATAGTTTTCAAACAACTCTCTGGCCTGGCGCACGGTAAGGTTGAGCACCTCAGCGATGTTCAATCCCTTATAGCGCACCTCAAGGGTTTCGTGATTATAGCGTTTACCCTTGCACACGTCGCAGGTGACGTAAACGTCGGGCAGAAAATGCATTTCCACCCGAATCTGCCCGTCGCCGCCGCAAGCCTCGCACCGGCCGCCCCGCACGTTGAAACTGAAACGCCCAGGCTTGTAACCCCGCTTACGGGCGTCCTGGGTCATGGCAAAAATATTGCGTATCTCGTCGAATATCTTTGTATATGTGGCCGGATTCGAGCGCGGGGTGCGCCCGATGGGCGTCTGGTCGATAGCCACTATGCGCTCCACAGGGGCGGCCCCGCCCTCATACTCCAGCCCGCCGATAGTGCCGGGCTGATCCACACGCAGGCCCAGATTCAGGGCCAGATGCTTGTAGAGCGTATCCACCACCAGCGAGCTTTTGCCCGACCCTGAAACTCCGGTCACGCAGGTGAGCACGCCGAGGGGAATGCGGCATTCCACATTGCGCAGATTGTTGGTGGTCACATTGTGCCTGGCGCACTGGGGCGGATATGGCGAAATTTTCCCCGGTCTCGCGTCAGACGCCCCTGCTGCTTGAAAATGTGGCACACAGCGATGTGGCCTGCCTTGGCGAAGACTTCCTGCATGATCACAAGCTGGGGCTTTGTCTGGACGTGGGGCATCTCCTCGGCTATGCTCAGGAAAAGCTGCTCCATTCAGCCCTGCCCGCACAGGCTTGCCTGCTGCACTGGAGCGCACCCGGCAAGGGCGACCAGCACCTGCCGCTCACGGCTCTCACGCCGGCGCAAAGGCGCATCGCGTGGCGCATCATGGCTGACGCCCCGCGCACAGCCACACATCTGGTAGAAGTGTTCCAATGGGAAGGGCTGGCGGCTTCCCTGCCTGTTCTGGCAGCCCTTGCCGCTGGTGAAACGCCGGACGAATCCGGGGGCTGAAGGCAAAAACACAGCCATGCGGCGTATGAACCCGCCGTGCAATCAGGGGCATCGGCCTCGGGAGGATGAATACAGCAATGCTGCCCACTGCCGAACTTGTCGCCAATATGAAGCAATGGCGGCAAACACTGGACAAGGACGACCGCTGGTGCATCCTTATCAATGCCGATCCCGATGCTCTGGCCTCGGCGCTGGCCCTGAGGCGCATCCTGCTGCCGCGGGTTCACAATGCCGACATTGCCCGCGTCAACGAAGTCACCCGGCCCGACAACCTCGCCATGGTACGCTACCTGCGCATTCCGGTGCGCATGTGGCAGCCGGAAAAAGCCGACCAGTACAACCGCTTTGCCATCGTGGACTCGCAGCCGCACCACCACAAGTCTTTCCACGACATTGTTTTTGACTGCGTCATCGACCACCATCCCCTGCCGGCCGCCACAGAGGAACCGCCCTATTCCCCCGACGCCTATTGCGACATCCGCCCCGGCCTCGGGGCCACCAGCACCATGATGACCCGCTATATGCAGGGGCTGCGCATG
>NZ_JBAIYR010000060.1:0-9241 GCF_036763145.1 Desulfovibrio sp. 1188_IL3213
ACCGTGTCTGGCACAGCAAGGCCCGGGGCAGCGCCTATCTGAGCCAGCTGGAACTGCAGGCCGTTCTGGAACGTGCCATGCGCCGGGCCGCACTGCCGCTTGCCTTTTCACAGGGCTTTCACCCCATGCCTCTCATGTCATTCGGCCGGGCCTTGCCCGTGGGTGTTGAAAGCCGGGCCGAATGGTTTGCCCTGACCCTGCACAGGACAATGCCCGTGGAGGAGGTGGCAGCCCGCCTGAACCCCCTGTTGCCGCCCGGCATGGAAATACTTCGTGTAGACACCGTGGAAGACAAGAACCGCCGCACAGAACAGGCCCTTGCCGAAGCTTTCAGCCTGAGCCTGCCCACGCCCGAAGAAAACAGCCGTGCTGCGCAGTGCTTTGCAGACTTTGCCGCCCTGCCCGAGATGCTCTACACCAGAGACACAAAAAAAGGCCCACGCACGGCCAACATCAGGGCCATGCTGCGCCAATGGGAAGCCCGCGCCAGTGAGCAGACGGCAAATGCCATTGAGACCGTGACATTTGTGGCTGACTGGGATAGTGGTTATTTGTCGCCTCTACTGTTCAGTCTGGCAGTTTTGCAGCCCCTGGGAACGCCCGAATTTCTGCGGCCCAGACTGCGGCTGATGAAAACCGCGCAGATCTTTGCCGATGCGCGGCAATACCCGTAAACTGCACCGGCAATGGCTCCGGCCTTGCAGCGCCTTTTGACGTTTGATCCTGTTTTTGCCCTCACATGGGAGAAATATTATGGCATCCTGTATCCCTTTTGCTGACGAAGAACCCTTTACCGAGCGCGTCAAAACTCTTGCTGATGACGAACTGCTGGAAATCTGGGAAGAAACACAGCAGATCGAAAACATGCTCAGTGCCGAGCTTAATGCCGATTTTTCCATAGCGCCGGATTACGAAAAAGTCATTGTGGAGGAATTACGCCTGCGCCACAGCCGTCGCATCAACGCCAGTCACGCGCCAAAATAGACTACGAGTCGTGTCAAGACAACGCGACAGAAAGAATCAGAGCGTTTTTTTAGAGCAATTTCTCTTTGAAATTGCTCTGGCGGATGCGGGAGCAAACGCCCGCCGCGGAGGAGCAAGCGCAGCTTATCCGCGCGGGTAAACGCCGGAGCGGGCGTCCAGGGAGCATTGAGAATGGATATTCTCAATGCAAAGATGCTCTGAGATAGATCATGTCAGTCAGCACAACACCATTTTCTACAATGGGATGGCGGTAGTTGCTGACAAAGAAGTCCTTCAGGCGGTGCGAGTATCTGAAGCCGCACCGCCTGTAGAAAGCAAGTGTTCGCGGATTTTCACCAGTACCCACAAGCATGTCCGTGCCTTTGCCCCTGTAGCGTGCGCACACATGCTTCACCATCAGGCTTCCGTAGCCTTGCCCCTGATACCTGGCGCCGTAGCCAGGTTTTTTATTTCAAAGACTCCCCTGCCTCCATCTGTCACTACGCACACGCACTTTGGACGTCCCCGTGGCGTCATAAAGCACAAAAAGCTCTCCACGCGCAAGATAACGGTCAATCATGTCTTCCTGCTCGTCACCAAGCAGCAGAAGTTCAAGAAAGTCTTTTTTATTCTCGCTGACCGTTACAATCGAAACATGCATAGCTGGCTCCACAAACGCGGCGGCCCGTGCGGAGCAGCGCCGCACGGCGCTGCATGAAAAAAGGGCAGGAGCCTCAGCCCCCGCCCTATGGTATTTGCATGATTTTTCCGGACAGTGCGGCTACATGCCGCCGAGCATGTCCATATCGTCATTGGAAAGCAGTTTGTCGAGGTCAAGCATGATGAGCAGGCGGTCCTGCAGCTTGCCCACGCCACTGATGTAGTCCGAGTCCACCCCGGCCACCACGGGCGGCGGCGGCTCCACCGTGCTGGCGGGAATGCGCAGCACTTCGGAAACGGCATCGACCACAAAACCCACGATAATATTGTTAATTTCAATAACAATGATCCGCGTGTTCTTGTCGTGCGTTTTGGACGCAAGCCCGAAACGCCGCCGCAGATCAATGATGGGAATAACCTTGCCGCGCAAATTGATGACGCCTTCCACAAATTCGGGAGCGCGGGGTACTTTGGTAATTTCCATAGTGCGGATAATTTCCTGCACCTTCAGGATGTTTACCCCAAACTCCTCTTCACCGATGCTGAACGTCACCAGTTGCAGAAGTTCGTCTTCCTGCTTTTTCTGATTCAAATCCATGTGCGCTCCTTGTTGCAACCAGCAGCCCAACCTATTCAAAGGCCGAGGTGATTACCACCGGCCCATGCCTTTTTACATACTATGCCTTATCGACTGATTGGTAAAGCACCATAGGCCAGATGAAAAAATTTCCATTATTTCCCGAACGCTTCACCCAAGGCCCGTTCCAGAGTTTCGCCCCCGTAGACATCACGGAGCACCAGAGGTGCCGTGGAGTCCTTTCCGGCAGGAAAAAGCGCCGTGAGCGGAATGCTTTTACTGCCAAGGGCCTCCAGAAGCCGCACAGCATAGGCATTGGCATTGGTCAGATCCACCCGCACAAGCTCCATGCCGTAGCGGGCCTGCAGGCGACGCAGACGTTCGTCCGTCAATACCGTAGCCTCCATAAATTTGCAGTTCGGGCACCAGTCGGCGGTAAACTCCAGCAGCATGGGCTTATGGCCCAGGGTCGCTTCAAAGGTCTGCGGATTAAATTCCCGCCACTGCGCCAGAGGCGCCGCAGGCCGCAGCACCCAGACGATGGAAGCCAGCAGCAGGCCCAGCGAGACAAGCCCTACGATACGACGGCGCAGGGGCGGCGCCGAGATGCCGCAAAACTGCCCCCACAGCCACGCGCACAGAGCCACGACCAGCAGAACGCTCAGCACCTGCATATGTTTTTCCACAGGCAGGATGGAGAGCAGATACAGAGCCGTACCCAGCAGGAAAAAACCCACAACCCGCTCAAAGACGTGCATCCACGCGCCGGGTTTGGGCAGAATTCGCGCCAGAACAGGCCAGATACTGAACAAAACGTATGGCAGGGCCATACCAAGGCCGACAGCCCAAAAAACCACCACAACCACGATGAGAGGCTGTGTAAAGGCCCAGCCCAGCACGCCGCCCAAAAGAGGGCCACTGCACGGCGTAGCCAGAAATGTGGACACAAGCCCGGTAAAATATGCCTGAAGGCAGGGGTTTTTGGTATTTGCCCCGGTTTTCAGATCTATGACAGGCAGGGTAAAAACGCCGAGCATGGAAAGACCCATAAGAAATACCAGCAGCAGCATGACCAGCAACACAGGCTGGCTCTGATACAGTTGCCCCCACATCAGGTCAGCAAGCCCGAGCACGAGGGCCAGAGCGCTGAACAGCGTCATGACCCCTGCGGCAAAGCAGATGTTATGCCGTCTGAAGTTTTTCAACCCCTCCTTGTCGTACCCCCCCACCATAAGAAGACCGCTGACCTTGAATGTAAGCACGGGCAGCACGCAGGGCATGGCATTGAGCAGCAGGCCGGCCAGAATGCCGAACAGCAGGGCTTTGCCAAGCCCTGCTATTTCAGCGGATTCATCCACATAGCGGGGTGTCAGGCTTACAAAGCCGTCAGGAGGCGGCAGGGCTTTTTGCCCTTTTTCTTCTTCAAGCTTTTTTTCGTCCGCAGGGGCATCGGTTCCGTTTTGGGCCGCAAGCCAGCGGGCGATGCCTTCAGACTTTCCGCCGGAAGCCGCATTGCCCTGCCCTTCTGCCGATGCCTGATCAGAACCGGCAGATTGGGAAGAACCTGCGCTGAAAGCGGGCAACACCTGGGCGCTTTCACCTTCAAAAAGCCTGGGAGGATGCTTTTTCAGTTCACGCCAGCGGGCCGCCCAGGGCATGTCCACAAGCGGCAGATCCGCCCTGGGAACCACGCCCTGAAACTGCTGATTGACGGGCATGCAGTTGCGCGTCGAACAAAGCAGCATGCTTACATCGGCCGTGTAGGGCTTGCCCGCATCGGCTGCGGGCAGAAGCACATAAAGCGTCACCTCGCCCTCATAAACAAAAATGGTGGCCGAAGGGTCGTAAAAATCCCGCTGCACAGCGCCTTCAGGATACCACACCGGCTGGGCCGGACCGCCGTCAACGCTGAAGCTCAACGTTGTGGGACGGCCCGCATCGCCAGGATCATGAGCATAGGCATGAACGTCCTTTGGCAGGGTCAGGTGCAAGGCTCCTACCAAATTGCCGCCTTCCGCTGCGGTTTCAAAACGGCCCGAAAGGCTTTCAGCCTCTGCACGGGAGAAAAAAACAAAAAGAAACAAGCTGATACACAGGGGCATCAGCCACAAAGCAACAGAAAGCCTGTTTGCCCTGATTTTTTTTATCAGAAAAAAAACCTTTAATTCCACAATATTAACTCTTTCTTTTCATTTTTATTTCAAAATTGCTTGACAGTTGGCACCCATAAGCGTAAACCCCTTTTCACACAACGCGGGTCATTAGCTCAATTGGTAGAGCAGCTGACTCTTAATCAGTTGGTTCGGGGTTCGAGTCCCTGATGGCCCACCAGAGAGAACAAGAGGTTACGGAGAAATCTGTAACCTCTTTTTCGTTGCGCTTTTTTGTCCTCATACTGTCCCCACTTCATATTTTTCGGCTTTTTCTCTTCCCCTTTATACTGCTTGAAAGACCAAACCGTCAAAGGGGCAATGCGTCATAAAGGAAGTCAAAAACGTCTATTGGGCTTACCGTGCACATGATGAAAAAACCCTGCCCACAGGTCTTGCGGCCCATTTTGAGACCCCATTCCGCTGACCGCACAGTGCTGGGTATCCATGCTGACGCAAGGATAAAAAGACGTGTCGATGGGATGGCGCTGGCTTTTAGGTTCGCTGGCCGTACGGGCAGAATGAGGCACATCGGCGGCACATCGGCGGCACATCGGCGGCACATCGGCGGCACATCATGGAAGACGCGGGCAGAACCTTAAATAACCCGCCAAAGGCATTATCTTGCGTCTACACTGTTATATTATATTTTATGGCAAGGATACATTGAATATTAATTAACAATTGATAAATTGCGAAATGGGTACGGCTTTTTTCCCAGGCTATCACGTCACGCCTGGCATTTCTCAAAGGCAGAGGCGCAGCGACATATTACGAGTTTTTTTGACGTTTACCGCTTATCAGCAGTTTTTATTCCATAATGATGAGGTTCATGCTCCGCTGAAGGGCCTGCTACGCCGGAAAAATAGACTTCCAACCGAGCTCATCCCTTGAACTTCCCTGCGCAGGCGCAGCCTGCATACGGTGCGCGACCGCCATAGGCAAAAAACCAGAAACCGGCCATGACAGCCGGTTTCTGGTTTTCATACATAAAAATCATTGGAGCAGAACAGAATCAGATCACGATCATTCGCAAAGCCGCAAGCTCTTTACCTGGGCGCAGGCGCAAAGCGCCTTCAAGCATTGCCCGGCAGTGATTTTTCTGAAAATCCCTGCAGAGCCGTTAAGGTATTTCATCCGTAAACGGTTCTAGAGCAATTTCACTTTGAAATTGCTCTGGCGACTGCGCGAGCAGACGCCCGCCGCGAAGGCGTAAGCGCAATTTATTTGCGCGGTTAAACGCCGAAGCGAGCGTGTTTTAAACTTTGAAAATGTATATTTTCAAAGTTAATCTGCTCTAGAGAATATATTGCGTCAAATCCTGATCGCGGCGCACATCCTGCAGGTGTTCGGCCACATACGCCTTGTTGACCACCACCTGTGCACCCGGCATATCCGGAGCGTCAAACGAAATGTCGGACAGAATTTTTTCCATAATGGTATACAGGCGGCGCGCGCCGATATTCTCAGTGCGCGAATTGATATCTTCCGCAAAGGCGGCGATCTCTTCCAGACCGTCCACGGTAAAGCTCAGGCGTATCTGTTCTGTGCCGAGCAAGGCTTCATACTGTTTGGTAAGCGCATTGTCAGGCTCGGTCAGGATGCGCAGGAACTCCTCGCGGCCCAGGGCCTGAAGCTCCACGCGCAGCGGAAAGCGCCCCTGCAGCTCGGGAATCATGTCTGACGGCTTGCTGAAATGAAACGCCCCGGCAGCGATGAAAAGAATGTGGTCGGTACGCACCATGCCGTACTTGGTGTTCACCGAGCTGCCTTCCACTATGGGCAAAAGGTCGCGCTGCACGCCCTCGCGCGAAATATCCGAGGTGCGGTTTTGTGAAGAGCTGGCGATCTTGTCTATTTCGTCAATAAAGATGATGCCTGTCTGCTCCACCCTTTCCTTGGCGCGTTCGTTGAGAGCCTCCTGATCCACCAGCTTGCCGGACTCTTCCTGAATCAGCACATTGAAGGCATCGCGGATTTTCATTTTACGGCGACTGTGCTTGGGAGGAAAAGCCTTGCTGAACATGTCCTTGACCTGCCCGCCCATCTGTTCCATGCCGGGGATGGCGAAAATATCCACGCCACCGCCGCCCTGCTCTGTCACCTCCATTTCCACCTCGCGCTCGTCCAGAAAGCCCAGACGAAACTGCTGCAAAAGCTTTTCACGGGTGGAAGCGCGGTCTTCCTGACCAAAGGAACTGGGCAGCAGAAGGTCCATCAGGCGCGATTCCGCAGCGGCCTCGGCGGCCTTGCGCACACGGGCGTTTTCCTCATCGCGCACAAGGTTGATGCCGATCTCCATAAGATCGCGCACCATAGACTCCACATCGCGCCCCACATAGCCCACTTCGGTAAACTTGGTGGCTTCAACCTTGACGAAAGGCGCACCGGAAAGACGGGCCAGACGCCGCGCAATCTCGGTCTTGCCCACGCCGGTGGGTCCCATCATGATGATGTTTTTCGGTGAAACTTCATCACGCAGATCTGTCGGCAAATGCTGCCTGCGCCAACGGTTACGCACGGCTACGGCCACCATGCGCTTGGCCTGCTCCTGCCCCACCACAAATTTATCCAGTTCGGCCACAATCTCACGCGGTGTCAAAGTGCTCATCAATCGCTCCTGATTTTGGGCAAGCCAGCAAAAAACGGCGGTTAGCCCGGCGGCTTCAAGCCCCCCGCCGTAAAGGCCCAAAGCTCCCATACGCGGCATAACGCATATACGGGCATTCCAACGGCCGCGCTGGCATATGGCCGCCAAAAAACGCAAGCCCCATTGCTTGCGAGGCATAAACAAAACGGCAAGACAGCCCCATGTGAAAGACCGGAAGCGGCTTGAGCCGGATTCTGGGCAGACACCCATGCGAGTATCCTTGATGGCGGCTGCACTGTCTGTAAATATAGGCACTGCCGACGTGATGGCAATGGCGACGCGCAAATTTACCGAGTGTCAACCGCGTGTTTTGACTGAAACTTGCCCGGCAGTATAAAATGACGGATACTGGCCCTGCACCGGACGCAACGTTTTGGGGCAGATCAACGCCGCGAATGCGCATTCTCAACGTTTACGGCGCGCTCGCTCCGGCGCCTGGCCGCACAGGCAGCTTGCGATTGCACCTTTGCGACGAGCGACCGCTCACGCAGCCGCCAGAGCAATTTCAAAGCAACGTTGCTTCAGGCATGACCGGCTAACTTGCGGCGTGCCTCAGAATGAGCTGCTACAGCCCGGAGCCTTGTTAAGAATAATTATTGACTGGCAAATTTTCCTGTAGCACATTGGTTCTACTAACAAGGACACAAGGAGTTACGCATGAATACAGTTACCTTCAAGGGTACCCCCCTGCATCTGGTCGGCAATCGGCCTGCCGTTGGACAGAAAGCCCCGGACTTTACCCTGACCGCCAACGACCTCAGCCCGCGCAGCCTCAAGGACTATGCCGGTAAGGTGCTTGTTCTGGTCAGCGTGCCTTCCCTTGATACTCCCGTATGCGACATGGAAGTGCGCCGCTTCAACAAAGAAGCCGCTGCCCTTTCCGACAAGGTGCGCATTGTGGCCGTAAGCTGCGACCTGCCCTTTGCCCAGGCCCGCTGGTGCGGCACCGCTGGCGTACAGGCGGTTGAAACCCTTTCTGACTACAAAGAAACAAGCTTTGGCAAAAACTACGGCCTGCTCATTGATGAGCTGCGCCTGCTGGCCCGCGCCATCGTGGTTGTGACCCCGGACGGTTCCGTAGCCTACACCCAGCTTGTCCCCGAAGTTTCCAGCGAACCTGACTATGACGCCGCGCTGGCGGCCATCAAGAAACTGGCCTGACGCGCGGGGCGTTCCCTTCCTCGCCCGGCGCATGAATAAAGCCTCCCCCGCTTCTCGGCAGGGGAGGCTTTTGATTCAGGGACTCTGTGAATCAGTCACTCTTTCTGCTGCCGCGCAGCCCCGCCACAAGCGCGCTTACGGCAAACCAGCAGCAGGCCACAAGAATAACCGTGGCCCCGCTGGCTGTCGCCATCCACTCCTGTGCCGAAAGAATCAGGCCGGTAAAAGCCGAACTCAGCCCCACCAGCAAGGCCCACCAGAACATGCCGCCCGCCGTGCGGGCCAGATTTCTGGCCGTGGCCGCAGGCACGATAAGCAAAGCCGTGACAAGCAGCACCCCCACGGCCCACACAGAAAACATCACCACCAATGCCAGCAGGGCGGCAAAAGCATATTGCCACAGCGCCACACGCACCCCGTGTACACGGGCCATTACCGGATTAAGGGCAATGTAAAGCAGCTTGTTATAGCCAACAGCCTGAAAAAGCAGCATGAACAAAAAAAGCGCAAGCAGAAAGCCTGTTTCGCCTTCTGTTATGGTGAGAATGTCGCCATACAAAAAACGCTGCATGTCACGGGCCACACCGGGAGCGCGACTGACCACGGCAAGGCCGAAGGCCACCACGGCAGAAAACACTATGCCGATGACCGTGTCTGAAGAAAGGCTGGTCCGTCGGCGCACGGCCATAATGCCAAGCCCCACCAGCAGACCGAAAAGCGGCATGGAGATGCGCGGGTCCACTGCCAGGATCAGCCCCAGGGCCACACCGGCAAAGGCGGAATGCCCGATGGCGTCGGAAAAAAACGCCATGCGAAAGCTGATGACCTCCACACCAAGCACCGAAGCCATCGGCGCCAGCAACAAAAGGCCAAACAGGGCCTGCTGCATGAAGCGCAACTCCAGGCAGTCAAAGGGCAGGCGGCCCAAAAGATCATATGCCCATGCAAGCTCAGGCATGGTCGCCCTCCCTTGCGGTACGGACACTGCCCTCTGCCACGGCGTCAGGCGGCACATGCATTGCCGCGGAAGCTTGAGGTGGCTGATGCGCCGCCTCGCGGAGTTTTACGCTGGCGTACTCC
>NZ_JBAIYR010000061.1:0-9124 GCF_036763145.1 Desulfovibrio sp. 1188_IL3213
TGCTTGGTATATCAAGGAGAACGAGCCTTTTATGCAGGGAGTGTACTCTTATGGTACTCGACCGGAATAAAAGGCGAAGTTCGACGCAGAGATACCGGGAAAGGCGCTCGTGACGACACTGTCTAGCCAACCATGCGCCAGTAGGGCATGGCGATGGCTGCCACAAAAAGTCCTGTCAGGAGCATGCGCAGGGCCATGACCACAAGCATGTCCCTGAACCGGATGTAGCCGCTGCTGTAAAAATAAAGGTACAGGGCGTACTCGTAGGGAAAGAGCAGGTTGTCCAGGCCGTACTGAAAGGAAAAGTAGAGCAGCCTGGGGTCAATGCCCATCTGTACGCCAAGCTCGGTAATGGGGGCCGAAAGGGTAGAGGTGGCCGCCAGCGGCGTGAGCAGAAAGTTCATGGCCACGCCTACAACGTAGGAGCATACGGTGGCGAGGGTTGTTCCCGTTTCGCTGAACAGCGGCAAAACAAGTCCCGCCAGCCACTGGGTGACCTTGAGAAAGCCCCCGGCACTGCCGATGGCCATGCAGCCCATGATGAAGAAAAGCGGCGCGAAGTTGATGGCACTGATGCGTTTGCCGTTCATGAGGCTCACGCCCGGCAAAAAGGCTATGCCTGTCACAAGCACCAGCACGGTTCCCGCGCTCAGGTGGTGCAGCGAGTCGGTGGAAAGCAGCACCAGCGTGCCGCACAGCAGCACCAGGGCACGGCGCTGCTCGTCGCTCATGCTGCCAAGCTCCGCGTGTTTTTCACGCACGGCCCGGCAAAGGCTTTGCTTGTCAACGCTGGTGCGCAGCACCAGCAGCACCAGCCCCAGCGACATGAGGGTATACAGCATGGCCGGAACAAAGTTGAACTTTGCGTATTCCATCCATGTGGTCTGGGTTCCCATAACCTTGTCCACAATGCCCATGCCCATCACAAGGTCGCCCGCGCCCGTGAGGTAGGCAAGCTTTGTGGAGCCGACAGCCAGGCAGGCAGCCAGCACCACGGCCGTGGCTTCACGGCTTTTGGGCTTGAAGTCCAGCGCATCGCAGAGGGACAGGGACACCGCGCAGATGATGGCGGCCTTGCCCATAATGGAAGGAACCAGCGGCGAGATGATGGCCGCCGCCAGAGTGATGCCCGCCAGGGCCCCGGCAAAGCTGCCGCCTGTGAGCTTGACGCAGGTGAGGGCGATACGCTTGCCCAGCCCCGTTTCCTGAATGATCTTGCCGAGCGTGAAGCCGCCTATGACAATAATGGGGACTTCGGAAAGCCACGGGCCGAAAACGACCTTCTGGCTCAAGCCGCAAAAAAGGGTGTACAGGATGGGCAGAACAATACCCACGGCCACTTCGTTCATGCTGTCCACGGCCCAGGCAATGACGGCCCACAGGGTAACGGCCAGAAAGGCCGCCATGGGGTCGGTAAATGCTTCGCTGCGGGGCATGACGAAATAGACGGCAAGCGGCAGAACGAGGCTGAATGCCCATTTTGCCAGCATGGCCGGTGTAAGGTCGGAAGTTTTAACAAACATGGCGTCCTCGTGAGGGTCCGGACTTTATCCCGCCCCGGCCGGCAAACCGGGGCGGGATGTGGAGGGTTGGTTAGAGCAATTTAACTTTTAAATTGCTCGGACGGCTGCGTGAGCAGACGTTCGCTACGGAGGCGTAAGCGCAGTTTATCTGCGCGGTTAAACGCCGAAGTGAGCGTGCCTTAAACTTTGAGAATGTATATTCTCAAAGTTAATCTGCTCTAGTTGCCGGAGGGGTCTTCCACCGAGGCTACGCACAGGGCATTGCTGCCTTCATACGGCTGGCAGCCTTCCACGGTGACCTCTTTGTCACGGTCTCCGGCTGCGGCTGCGCCCGGCACGCGGAAGGTGGTGACGTCCAGGGGCGCAATGGCCTTTTCCACGGGTTTTTCCACCTGGGGAACCCATTCATAGGGCACGCGGTAGGCGCGATAGGTCATGTTCATGGGCACATGCTTGCCCCAGTAGGGCGAAATGAATTCCCACACGATTTCATGATCCCGGGTGACTTCAAAAACGCGGCCGTCCGAACCTTCCGTAATGAGGGTGTTGCCGTTGGGCAGGCGCTGCATGCCGCTGATGAAGGGGCTGTAGAAGCGGTTGCTGTCCATCGGCTCAAGAAAGCCTGCTTCCTTGGGCGTGTACTGCCAGACAATCTTGAGGCTCACGGGGTCAATTTCCAGCACGCGCGAATGGTCGCGCAGGGCCGCCTTGACGCCCGTGGGCGCGCCGGGGTTGGGCACGTCGTAGCCGCCCCATCCGCCGTTGTCGAAAATAAGAATGTTGCCTTCGCCGGGCAGGCCGCGGGGAATCATGTGGGCATGGTGCTGGCCGATGATCCAGCCGATGGCCCTGAGTTCGGGCGAGCTGTCGTAGTCCGGGCCGAGCTTCCAGGTGATCTTGCCGGTCTTTTTGCTGATAATGAAGATGATGTTGGCTTCGCGCCCGTCCACAATGATGTTGTCGGGATGGAAGCGCTCGTCGCCCGCGTCGTACCACTTGTTGGGACCAAGGGCGGACATGGAGTTGATGTGTATCCAGTCGCCCATGCCTTCGGGCTGCGTGGGCCGGTAGTTGGGGTTGCGCGCCAGCGTGTTCTTGGGGCCTTCTCTGAAGCCCATTTCGTCAAAGTGCTCGTTGCAGCACCATTCCCAGAGGATTTCGCCATTCCAGTCGACCTCAAGAATAAGGTCGTCCAGCAACAGCTTGTCGCTGATGGCGGCATTGCGGGCGTTGCGGTGGCAGAGCACCAGGGTGTTGCCTTCCAGAGCCTTGGGCTCCATGCCCGGCGTGAAATAACCCACAGGGTTGCCTTCGCGCTGGAAGTCGTGGTGGTAGCGTGCCATCCAGCGGCCTTCAGTGCCGGGATCCTCAATAAACTCGTTACGGTCGAATTTCCAGACGATATTGCCGTCCCAATCGGTCTGGACAATGTCAAGCCCGTCCTGCACACTGTATTTGCCACTGCGGCGACCACGGCTGGTAACAAGATAGCCGCCGGGAAGAATTTTGTTGGGCATGCCGTGAACGCCCTTCCAGACATTGACCTCGCGGCCATTCATATCCATAAGAACTGCACCGACTTCCTGAGCCTGAAAAATGGTGAAGCCGCCCCAGCATTTTTCTGGGTTGAACAGGGTGACTCCTGTGGGATAAATTGTCGGGTGACCCATGATGTATCCTCCTTGATGTTTAGAAAGGCGAAATGGCAGTTCGCCTTTTTTCCATGTGGATAAAATTTTTGTGTGTTGCAGAATCAGGGTAGCGGCAGGCAGGCTGAGGGCGTGTTCCGTATGCAACATTTTTCACAATAAATTTTCCGGGCAGGCACGCGTCGTGGAACGGACGTCGCGTTTTGGAGATGATATCATGGAAAAACAAACAGTTGAGGTAAGCATCAAGGGCAGTCGCAACTGGGCCTTCAAAGAGATGAAGGGCATGAACGCCCCCTGGCGGTCGGTGCTGTATCTTGCACGCCGCTTTGCCTGGCCCAAGGGGCATGAGGTTCAGTTTCGCAATCGTCTTTATTTTCTGGAGAAAGGCCGTGTAAGGCTTACGCATCAAAGCCTTGAAGGTATGGAAAAGATTCTCTGGTACATTCATGAAGGGTGCATCTTTGGGGAAACGCCCTTTCTTGATCCCATGCCGTTGGAGAGTTTCTTCACATGTGCCACTGATTGCGTGGTCTACGGTTTTTCAAAAGAGAGCTTTGAGACGATCAGCCGGGAGCGGCCCGACCTGATCTCAAACCTGCTGCTTTCCATGTCGCGCAAGCTGCGGATACTGTCCAACCAGGCTTCTTCCCTGTATGTGGACAATCTGCTGGTGCGGGTGTGCAAGTTCATGGCGCAGCATCTGGAGCCGGACAGCCACCCCCTTACCGCGAATCTGGGTATCTCGCGGCAGGAGATGGCAAGTCTGCTTGGGGTACATAGAGTTTCTTTGTACAAGGTGCTGAAGCAGCAGGAAGAGGAAGGACTTTTTGGCCCCTTTGAGGGCAACGCGGTGGTGATTTTGCAACCCGAGGAATTTTTTCGGCTGGCTTCTGCGTAGAGCAATTTTAGAGCAATTTCTCTTTGAAATTGCTCTAAAGTGAAACTGCTCCAGGGGCAGGGCAGATTATGAAAAAAGGGCGCGTTGCCGTGTTGCGGCAACGTGCCCAGAGTCTGTTTCAAGAAGAAGCTGTTGCTTAGCGCTTCAGTTCCACGGCCTTTTGCAGCATCTGGTCGGCAGTGGTGACCACCTTGCTGTTGGACTGAAAGCCGCGCTGGGTGATGATCATATTGGTCATCTCCGTCGCCATGTCCACATTGGAGTTTTCAATATTGTAGGCGCGTATGGTTCCGTAGTTTTCGGTTCCTGCCACGCCCATGTCCATCTGGCCGGCATCCTCGGTGGCGCTGAACATGTTGTACCCCTCGCGCCGCAGGCCGTCTTCGCTTGTAAAGCGGCACACGGGAATCTGCCACAGGTTCATGCTCTGGTTGTTGGAAAAAAGCCCGACCACGTTTCCGTCGGCGGAAATGCTGATATTGCTCAAAAAACCTTCGGGATAGCCGTTCTGGACGTTGCGCCGCGTGACCGGTGAAGACCCTTTGTAGTTGGTGGTGGCGTCAACGGCCACTGTGGCGTCCTGCCCCATGCCGCCCAGCGAATTCTGCACGGCGCCCACGGCAGCTGCATTGGCCGGGGCATTCTGCCAGCCTCCGGCGGCACTGATGCCGAGGTTCACCGTTGTCCCCACGCCGTTGACCGTCATCTGCGGCAGGCCGCCGTCCGACAGGGCGGAGGGAACCCAGTCCGTCAGGTTTTTGCTGTCCGCAACGGAAGGGGTAAAGGCCGTCATGTCGGTCAGCTGCCCCTTGGCGTCAAAGGTCAGGGTTCCGGTCATCAGGGCGCCTGTGCCTGGCGCAACTCCGTTTTCATCCTTGGGGGTGTTGCCTGTGGCTATGAGGTACTGCACCACGCTGCCGGGGCGGTCGCTCGGGGCCGCGTCAAAATAGATGGTGGCCTGTTGCTGGCTGCCGTTTTCGCCATACAGGGTGATGTTCTGGGCATAGCCGTAGGCCAGGTTGGAAAGAGGCGGCGCGTTGTTGGCGTCGTAGGAATTCAGCATGGTAAAATAGGGATCGGCCGCATCGGTGCTGCTTGGCGTTTCCAGCCCAAGGTTGAAACGCATGTCCACAGACGTGGTGCTTTTTGAGGGCATGGTGGCGAACTTGTCTATGGTGACCTGCTGCAGACCGCCTTTGCTTCCGTCGACATTGTATTTGTAGCCGTTGAGGGCCAGGCCCGAAGGGGTGCGCAGAACCCCGTCCTTGTCGGGGCGAAAGTCTCCGGCACGGGTATAGTAGAGGTCCACGCCGTCCGTCACCTGAAAAAAGCCTTTGCCGCTGATCGCCATGTCTGTGACCGTATTGCTGGTCTCAAGCGCCCCCTGGCCGAAAAGCGTGCGTACAGACTCCACCTGCAGGCCCATGCCCACCTGACCGAGCGCTACACGCGAGTTGTCCTGCGCATTCCACCAGTTTCCCATACCGCCCTGCTGGGCGTAAAAAATATCGGAAAAGAGAATGCCCTGCTGCTTGTAGCCGATGGTGCTGACGTTGGCGAGGTTGTTGGTGGTGACATTCATGCCTTCCGCCAAGCCTTTCATGCCCGTAGCGCCTATATAAAGTGACGAGTTCACGCTGGCCTCCATAAAAATAGGGGCGGTGGAGGAAAAACATTCCTCCCCGCCCCTTATACTGCAGAGAATGTGCCAGAACTGTGGATTTATTTTTCCACAGGCAATCCGCGCTGTTGCCAGACACTGATGCCTTCGTTCATGTGCAAAATATTCCCGATCCCCGCCTGCTGCATGCTGGTGTAGGCTCCGGCGGAACGGTTGCCCGTACGGCAGTAGAGCAGCACCGGAGCATCCTTGGGCAGGGCGGCGATCTGCGTTTCAAACGGCCCGCCGAAATAGTCAATGTTTACAGCGCCGGGCAGATGCCCATCGCGAAACTCGGCGGGGGTGCGCACGTCTACGATAATCAGTCCCTGCGGCGGGTTTTTCAGCAGCTCAGCCGCGTCCTGCACGCTTATGTCCCTGGCGGCTGCGGGCAGTGCCGCAAGCATGACAAGGACGGTCAGGGCAAGGGCGCAGAAAAAACGGCGGGATGCGCTGTTTTGCATTCTGTTTGTCATAAAGGCTCCATTGGGCCGGTCATTTGGGCCGTGTCATCCCGTGCCGTCGTCCGGCCCGTTGTCTCACGTCGCGGCCCGTCATCTCTCGTCGCGGTCTGCGCGCTTGTACCCGTGTCATCCGGGGCTGCCTGTTCGTATTTTGTGGCAGGGATTTTTCTGAAAATCCTTGCCGGGCAGTTAGGCAGTGTCGTCACGAGATAAATTTCCTTGGTATATCAAGGAGAACGAGCCTTTTATGCAGGGAGTGTACCCTTATGGTACTCGACCGGAATAAAAGGCGAAGTTCGACGCAGAGATACCGGGAAAGGCGCTCGTGACGACACGGTCTAGCGCATTTCATTCGTAAATTGCGCTATTCTACGGTAGCGCGGGCCTTGGCAAAGCCTTCGGCCGAATTGCGGATGACGCTTTCGTCCACGCAGAAGGCCAGACGGAAATGCCCCGGGCAGCCGAAGCCCGTGCCGGGCACTGCCAGCACACGCTCTTCAAGCAGGGCGTTCACAAAGGCCACGTCGTCGCCGCCGGGAGCCTTGGGGAAGAAGTAAAAGGCTCCGGAGGGCATCTGGAATTCGTAGCCGGCCTGTTCAAGCACTTCGGCCATGGCCTTGCGGCGGGCGGCGTAGACCTCAAGGTCCACCTGGCTCCCCAGGGCTGCGGCCATGATGTGCTGGCCCACCACGGGCGGATTGACAAAGCCCAGAATGCGGGTGGTGAGGGTAAGGGCGGCCATGAGCAGCTTCTTTTCTTCTGCGGGCAGCTTGGGCGAAACCGCGGCGTAGCCCAGGCGTTCGCCCGGCAGGGAAAGGCTTTTTGAAAAAGAACTGATGGCAATGGCGTATGGGTAGAGGGGCAGCACCGAAGGAACCTCTGCGCCGTCATAGGCCAGAAAGCGGTAGGGTTCGTCAGCTATCAGCCAGATCGGCTTGCCGTATTCCTGGCTCTTGTTGAGCAGCAGATCGGCAATGGCCGCTATTTCCTTGCGCTTGTAGACCACACCCGTGGGGTTGTGGGGCGAGTTGATGAGCACCACGCGGGTCTTTTCGCTGATGGCGGCTTCAAGCGCGTCCAGATCAGGCGCAAAGGTGTCTTTTTTGCTTTGCACGGCCTTGAACACGCCGCCGTGGTTGGACACGTAAAAACCGTACTCCACAAAATAGGGAGCAAAGGCCAGCATTTCTTCGCCGGGATTGAGCACGGCGCGCAAAAAGGCGTTGAGCACGCCAGCCGCGCCGCAGCCCAGGATCACGTCTTCCGCCGTCAGGGTTACGCCCTGTTCGCGGCTCAGGTAGTCAGCCAGCTTTTCCCGCGCCCAGGCAAATCCGCCGTTGGGCATATAGCCGAAAGCAAACGGTTCATGAGCGTGCTCGGCAAAGGCGCGCAGGCCCTCGGCCACTGCGGGCGGGGCGGGCAGGTCGGGATTGCCCAGGCTGAAATCATACACCTTGTCCGCGCCGTAACGCGCCTTGAGATGTCCTCCGGCCTCAAACATGCGGCGTATCCATGATGCGTGTTCGAGGTAGCCGGTAACACTGTCGGCAAGAATAGACATAAAACGACTCCCAGTGGTTGTTGTATTCGCCATGACTATTGGTTATGCTTCCAAAAGCCGCATAAAGCAATTGTCATTTGGAGGCTCTGATGCGTTTTGATATTCTCGGCAAAGCCGTGCGCGTCCTGATGCCCGCGCTGTGCGCGGCCCTGCTGTTGCCCGCCTGCTCCGCCAAGGAGCCGGAAACCGCGCCCAGCGGCATGACCCTTACGGTAAATCTGCGCGACGTTCACCGCTGTTCGCGCATTTCGCCTGAAATAACGGTGCTCCAGGCGCCCAACGGTACGGATTATTTCGACGTGCGCCTGGTAGAATACACCGGCGACGCCCAGGAGCTTTTCCTTGGCGGCGGCCAGTGGGATAACGACAGTTCCGGCATCATACCCGAAGGCGGCCTGACCCGCCACTATCGTGGCCCCTGCCCGCCCGCCGGACAGGCCAGGGACTTCGCCTTTGTGGTTGCAGCCATGAAGAGAAACAACGCGCAGCCGCTGTCTGTGCGCCTGCACCGGTTTACGCAGGAGTAGACGCCGGGCGGTGAAAACCGCCTTGTACCGTGAAAAGCACAATGAAAAGCATGATAAAACCGCCACCGGGACCCCGGTGGCGGTTTTTGCTTTCGAAACGCTGCTCCGTTGCGGGCTTGCCGCCGTATGCGAGCAGCTCAGGCCATATTCTGCTCCAGAGCAATTCCGCTTTGAAATTGCTCTGGCGACTGCGTGAGCAAGCGCAATGTATTTGCGCTGTTAAGCGCAGAAGCGAACATGCCGTAAACTTTGAGAATGGACATTCTCAAAGTTTATCTGCCCTAGACAGACAGGCCCATCTTTATGGCCGCCTGCAGGCCGCCGGTGGAATTGACCACATCGGTGATGCCGTGCCGGGCCAGCACAAGCAGGCCGTCATATGCGCGCAGGCCCGTATTGCAGATGATGGCGACGGGGCGGTCTTTGGGAACCTCGTTGACGCGGGCAGCCACTTCTTCAAGCGGTATGGCGTGCCAGTCGGGGTGTTTTTCCTGCACGGCGCGTCCGGCGGCAGCGGGGCGCGCGTCAATGAAGAACACATTGTTTTTTTCGCGGTTTTTCCACATATCCATGAACTGGTCGGCGGTAACCGGGGTAAAGCGCCCGGCCAGCACGTTGTCGGCCACGTTGCCCACCACGTTGACCACATCCATTGCCGAGGCAAAGGGCGGGGCGTAGGCCACCTCAAGGTTGGAAATATCTTCCACCCTGGACCTTCAACATCAGAGCGTCAAGTAACGATTGCGTGCATGACCCGCAGGGTTTTGCCACCCATGCAACGCACAGGAACAGGCAGGCACGGCCTGCCGTCAAGCAATTCTTTACCAGTGACAGTGCTC
>NZ_JBAIYR010000062.1:0-9121 GCF_036763145.1 Desulfovibrio sp. 1188_IL3213
GAGCTCATTTGCTTGAATCTGTTCGGCAAGGATTCTCTGGAAGAACTTCTGAATCCGCGAAGACGAAAAACTATAAACACCTATAGTTATAGCCTGTTAGCTATGGGTGCTTAACCGGACAACATTGGCTGAAGTTGTTATCGAGAACTGGCGTAGACACTACGATCACCGCAGGCCGCATCGTTCCCTGGGAGGCCGACCGCCAGCACCTCTGACGTTTTTGCCCCTCCCAGGGGAGGGGCAATGGGGCCGCTCTCGCCTCCCCCTGAGCTATCGTGTATCCGTAAAGAAGCATCGCAAGTCGCTGACAAACTATGCAGACTGTTGACGGACACTCGCTTTTAAGGCCATTGCAACCTGCCGCTTGCGCTTAAAGAAATTATATTGGCACCCCAATGACTGCATTTGCAACACAACGAGCAAACAACGAGAGCGGGCGTTAAAAGAGTCAGACTATCTGCTTGTAGATCGAATATGGCTGTAAAAAAGACGATAATGATGTCGGGCCAACTGCTTTTTCCTAAGCGGAGGCTGTCATCACCTTAATAACATAAATCAACGCAACAAAATATAAAAACAGTTTTTTCAACTTGACAACTGCCAATCAAAGATAAGAGAGCATTACTATGGTACAACAAAAAAAATAGAACCTTTTTGGATTTACGAATGGACACCAGAATCGATCAGTTCATTCTGGAACATTGCAGCACAGTCACCATTGATGAATAAAAGTTTTTCAAAATTACACGGTCAAAGTCTAGTATCTTTAATTAAAAAATTCGTTGAGGTAACAAAAAAAAATTGTGATTTTGGTGCTGGTAGCGGTGACTTGATTTCCCTGCTTCTTCAAAATGGGTATCACGCAGGCGCTTTTGAGCCATCAAAAAACAGATGCAGTGACTTTCCACATGCCGTTTTGAAGCACCCACATTTTTTAGGATTCAATACAAATACACGTTACGATTGCGTATTATGCTTTGAAGTCCTTGAGCATATACACAACAACAATCTGGATGAAAGTCTGAACACAATCCAAGGCATGTTAAAAAAAGATGGAATTTTATTGGGCAGCGTCCCATACAGTGAAAATTTAGAAGATAACTATTGTATATGCCCTCACTGCAAAGCAATGTTTCACAAATGGCAACACATGCGCTCTTTTACGCCAGAGCAAATTTATCAATTCCTTGAGCATCATAATTTTACAGACATAAAAATTCTGGCAACAAAATTTACAGATAGTGTTTTTTTTGTCGCAAAACATAATGGCGTTATACGCAAAGGTGATAGCCGTGAAAACACTGTATAATAAAGTAAGAAGTACAAATATTGACTCAGGCCCGTGCAGAATATCTGCGGAACGATTTTCATACCTTGATCAGACAAAGTATCAACGAGACCTCAGCAAACTGGAAGCTGCTGACTATCTTTCCTTCTTGTTTTATCAGTCCTTTGGGTACAACCTTGATTTGATCTCACCATGCACCTTTAATGAAAAGCTTAATTGGTTGAAGGTTTTTTATCATAACCCCCTTATGCAAGTCTGTGCGGATAAGGCGAATTTTCATAATTTTGTTCTGGATCGTTTGCCGAAAATGAGCGACCACTGCATAAAACCGCTTGCCACCTTCCGCAAACCTGACGAGATAAAACTGGACGATATGCCTGAACGCTTTATTCTCAAGTCCAATTTTGGATCAGGAACCCAAGCTTTTGTGGAAAAAGCAAAGGACAATCTGAATGCCCTTATCACAACGGCTTCCACATGGCTCGATCCCAAGACAAACCATTATTACTGCGCCCTTGAATCTGGGTATAAGGGTATTACTCCTGCCATTGTTTGCGAGCCGATCATTAAATTCGACTATAAAATCGAATTTTACTGTTTCGATGGTACCCCCTTTATTTACTGGATCGTTATAAACGACAAGACTGCAGATGTATGCGCCAACCTCTACAAAATGAGTGGCGAACGGCTTCCTGTGAATTGGCATTATAAAAATTTCAACTCCGACCCACGCCCATCATACTTTGACGAGCTGGTAGAGATGTCCAAGGTATTGAGTGCGGGATTCCCCCATGTACGAGTAGATTTTTACGCTGGAAAAGACTGGTGGTATTTCAGCGAGCTGACATTTTTCACTTGGGCCGGCCTGACGCCAATTTCGGACTATATGTTCGACGTGCTGCTTGGCAAACAAATCAAACTCGAAAAAGAGTAATGACACATGCGAATAGCCATTGCCAACGCAGGTATTTGTCAGAGCAGGGGAGGAGCGGAGCGTGCGGCCCTCCGCTTGGCACATGAAATGCGCGCACGGGGACACACAGTTCATATACTCACTGTGGCAGGAACTTATTCGCCATTGTATTCGGTAGACCCACGCCTACCAATCCATTTTTTTCCAAGCAGTTTTTTTTCCGGTGACGCAGCGGCGGTGAATGCCGGATCCGGCTTGTTGCAAGAAAATAAAATTGAGGTGCTTTTGTCCTTTGAGTCTGACTGGAAGCACATGCTCTGGAAAATCTGCAGCACAGACACAGGCACCCCCTTCATCTGTTCGGAGCGCATTACCCCGGAACTTATTGAGCGCGAACTCTGGCACAGAGAGGGGCGCCTAGCTCTGCTCGAGCAATCCGCCGCGATTCACGAACTGCTCCCCTGTTATGTCCCCCTCGTACCAAAACACTTGCGACACAAAACGTTTGTCATTCCCAATGCCTCTCCGGAAAACATTCCCCCCGAGTGTCCCGAACATCCCTCAACTTCACCTACCTTATTGTATCTTGGCCGCTTCTCAAAAGAAAAACGGCCGGAACTTCTGCTGCGGGCCTTTGCCCTGCTGGCTCAGGAGTTTCCCGACTGGCGCTTACGCATGATCGGTTGGGGTGACACCCAGTCCTCTCTACAAGCCTTGTCACAAGAACTAAACCTTGATTCCTGTACCATAATTGGACCAGTCGCTACGAGCACATGGGCTGAATATCTCTCTGCAAACATCTATTGCCTACCTACAAAGTACGAGGGCTGCCCCAACACCGTACTTGAAGCCATGGCCGCCGGATTGCCCATTGTCGGGGTATCTGATTGCCCCGCCATGACATCTATCGTCCGTAACGGAATTAACGGCCTTTTGGCAAACTTTCCGACCCCTGAAGCCCTTGCAAACATTTTACGCCCCTTGCTGGCTTCTGAAAAAGCTCGACAGCGTATGGGTCGCGAGGCGTGGCATGAGTGCAACACAAGATATTCTTCAGCACTTTTTGACAAATGGGAGAGCATTCTGAAAAAGGTTGTTGCAAAAAACATCACAGATGTATAAAAATACTAAAATTATAATAAATTCACACTGAAATTACTAGTCATAGATCATTATTAACAAAAAATACAATGCCAAATAAAACATCCAAAGAATAGTTGCACGGAAAAATAATTTATCCATAAACAATACGCATGTTAAACAACACGTGCACTGCTGACATCGCAGAATATATAATCCTACTCCCAAAAGAATGGCGACAAAACAACTATTGAAGTCGACAGCGTTGTTGTATATATCGGTCAAGTAAGGATAAAAAAACAAGCCCATCTTTTAGAGTACTTTCTTTATAATAAAATTTGGGGAATAGAACTCCTCAATTGGACAATAAAGAAGTGCAGTCATTCTTTCACCAAGCATTTTTTGTACGGGTATGCCGGCACATCTCCCACAATGGATATTATTAAAGTCATTTTAATGCGCTATACCTAATCCATTCTGTTTCT
This sequence comes from Desulfovibrio sp. 1188_IL3213, assembly GCF_036763145.1. Classification (NCBI taxonomy): domain Bacteria; kingdom Pseudomonadati; phylum Thermodesulfobacteriota; class Desulfovibrionia; order Desulfovibrionales; family Desulfovibrionaceae; genus Desulfovibrio; species Desulfovibrio sp. 1188_IL3213. Next base: position 3,767 of record NZ_JBAIYR010000062.1, read on the forward strand.
TCGTGCGTTAGAAAATAAAGCGCCTGATTATTTCTTGCAGATTGGCCTTTCGGGAGCAACAGCCCTGATCGTATCCCACTCTTATGTAAAACATAAGGCAAGCTGATTTGATCCCGTTTGCTATATTTATCATACTCATTCCACCACCTAGAAAACAAAAGACGAGCTTGCGGATGGCGAGGATTCAACAAAAAAAAATTATTTTCATAGAGTCCTGCGCGAGCAGGCATCCCTTGCTCACGGTATGACGCGATTTGCCTGCGAATAACCTCAGGCTCATCTTTTTTTGCCTGAATGCAAGCCAAGGCTTCGTCATAAACACAATCACGCACGGGGTGCATCACAGAATATAAAGGCTGATCACACAGGAAGGACCTCAGGAGCAAAGACAGATCAGCGGCAATGACTATGTTGGCGTCCTGCCACAACACCAGCCGAGCTTCTGGAAAAAGTTCCGGCAGGTGCAGCTTGGCCCAACGTGACTTGCGTGTGGGATCGGCGTTTTCATAAGGGATGGGACGTACGTCCCATATGCCATAAGACTCCATAGGAGTGTCTGCAAAGCAGACGTAACGCCAGCCGTCATTCAAAAAGGCTGGAGGCAAAAGCCGCTCATACCCGCCCGCGATCGAGGTGCACACAACAATGTCTCCTGCTGGGGCGGCATGATACGCAGCTAGGCGCTCTGGAGTAAGGCGGCTGTAATCCACCTTGCTGCGACATGGCTTTCGGCCTTCGCCACGCCCAAAACGCAGATAATGTTCCAGAGGATCCATGCCGCTGGCGCGAACATCAGGGTACAGCGCAAGATAATCCGCAGCGCAAAAGTCATCTCTGCCCTGGGCCTTGTTCACTTTTTTCGAGAGGTCAACAGAACAGCCATTTTTTTTTCCACCGCACGGTTCGCTCACGCACAACTTCCACCCTTCCCCTGCCGCCCAGATATTTTCATTAAAAGGCACAAGGCGCCCAACCCATTGGGATAAGGCGGCAGAATCAGCCATCCTCTTGCCGCAGGCATGCGCCGCCCTTTCGTCAAGCAGCATAAATTCAGCAAAGGGCCACCAAATCGTGCGCAAGCCCTTTTCTCCCAGCCGCAGACAATATTCCGAAACCGCGGCGTGGCCCGAATCCGTATTGAAGCCCTTCATTTCGGCCAATGTTGCGGCGCGCGTAAAGATACACAGATTGTCCAGGGCATCCACGGTTCTAGCCAGCTTGTTCCAGTTGAACCAGCCAGGATTATCGCCTGAAAGCTCCTGAAATACTGGACGGATATACCCACTTGCATCTGTCAGATAGCCGGCATGGAGTACGGTTCCATTTCGACGAAGCAGCTTGCCCCCCACCGCGCCCACTCCGTCCCGCCAAAGGCTGGACACCAACTCTTCAAGCCAGCTTTCTGTTAAAGGAGCAGTCCCGCCCGAAAGAAAACCTAAAACCTCGCCCCGGGCCTGCCCTGCTCCCAACATCAGGCGCTCCGCCAGTGAAAGATGAGCCTCACAGATGACGAGATGGACATTTTTGTGACTGTTCACAGCGCGCTGAATCTTTACAAGTTCATCTTTTGCCAAAGTCTGGCTGATCAGAAAAAATACTTCGTATTTTCCGTATGTTGTCCTGCTCATTATGGCGGACAACTGTTCATGCAGAAAAGCAATGTTATCAGCAGCACATATAAGACTCACCAGTGGACGCCTTTCTGGCAACGGAAACTTTACGCGCAAGAATGGCGAACCGGGTAATATCTCAGCTTCAGCACCGGGGGAAAAAGTTTCCATATGTTCCTGGACCGCCCTACGCGCGCTGTCCACAGCTTCACTCTTCACTCCGACATCCAAGGCAGTGCTGCCCGCATGCGCGCGCCAGTGGTACAGCACACGCGGGATATGCACAAATTGCGCGGCCTCCGCCCCTGCCGTGTAGCGCAGCAGCATGTCAAAATCTTGTGATCCGCGGAAACCTTCACGAAAGCCCCCTATCTGTCGCAGTCTGTCCGTACGATATACTCCAAGATGATTGACAAAATTCTGACCGTACAGCAGGTCCCAGTCCCAGCGGCCATTTTTAAAATACGGATAAAAAATAAAACCGTCATCGTGGATTTTATCTTCATCAGAGTAGAACAACAGGCCGTCCGGGTGCTCACTGATGGCCTCGGCGACTACGCGCAGAGCGTCTGGCGTGAGGGCATCATCCTGATCCATAAGCACTGCGTAAGCATACTGCGCCATTTCCAGTGCAGTATTTGTGGCAGCAGAGATATGACCATTTTCTTGTCGCCAGATGATGTGAATTCTGGAGTCTTTTTGGGCATAACGAGAAAGGAGTATTCTTACAAGAGGATCGGTGGACGCATCATCAGCAATGCACAACTCCCAATGCGGATACTCTTGCGCAATGACAGATTCCAATGCCTCCACCAGATGTTCCGCCTTGGGGTTGAACACAGGCATAAGTATGGAAAAAGCTACTCTTGCGTCAAAGGATTGAGGGCAGCTAGACTCTTTTCTGCGCCGGGGCAGGTCAATGTTATGTCTCCATAACGTGTAGGCCCAATCCAAATGGGGGTGCAGAGACAAGTTCCGGGCGATTTCCCAAAAATCCGTCAGGAAGGGCTCATAGGTTTCGGTCTTGAAACGCTCCGCCCCGTCGAGCCAGGCCGTATACTGCTCAGCCAATTCTGCCAGACCAATATCGCTGCACCATTGCCGCACAGACTCGGCTGACGAGCGATATTCTTCAAAGGGCTTGCAGAAGGATGTCAAAAGCCCCAGTGCGCCGGAAGCAGTTTTTTTGTCGTGCGAAGCGCATGCTGTCGCGTAAAGCCCCATGGCCCCATCGGGCGAGGGATAGAGCTTGAAGCGGGCCAGATCCAGTGGCAAGTTGCCAGTTTTTTTCTTTTTTGTACCGGTCAAGAGCCGCCAGCCGTTTTCCCAGAAGGGATAGCGGGCAAGAAGCGCCTTTACCTCATCGCACGAAGAGATAGCGGCAATTTTGTCCAGCTCTGTGCAACGCTCTAACGGCAGCGATGCCTGAAGGGTCTGCCACTCGCCCAGACGCAGGAACATGCCATCCTTTTTCAGATGCAAATGCCAGTCCGGCACAAGCAAAGACAGACTGTGCGATATAAAATACTGAGAATTGGCCTCTTCATGTTGGTGTCTGCCAGGAGTCTGGCTTGTGTGGTGAACCACCCTGGCTTGTGGGTTAACGGTCATGCGGTAGCCCTTGGCAGAGAGTCGGGCGCAAAGATCCACATCTTCAAAGCCGTTTACGTAGTTTTCGTCAAACAAACCTGCTTCCATAAAAAGCGAACGCCGCATCACCATGCAGGCTGCGGTGATGATCTGAAAAAAACGACGTTTTTTTGCCAAGGCACAGTCAGCGGGAATACCTTCGTACAAATGGCCCACCCGTAAGATGGGAGAAACAAACACACCCAAATGCTGTACGGTAAAGCCAAAAGGCTCAGATTCGGGATACAACAGAAGGGGGCCAGTAGCGGCGATATCGGGCCAGGACAAAAAATCATCGATCAACGGCTGGTACCAGCCCTGTAGAGGAATGGTATCATTGTTCAGAAAAATAAGAAATTTCCCCTTGGCCAACTTGGCCCCCAAGTTTGATGCGGGCCCAAAATTCAGATTTGTTGAACTACGGTGATAGCGAAACGCTGTTCCGAAGAGTTGCTTTCCAAGGAAAGGGCATGCCTCTGGAGTCGCGTCAGAAGAGGCATTGTCGATAATAATCACCTCTACGGCCTTGCCCGCAATGGTGGCAGCCAAAGCCTTAAGGCAGGCACGTGTCAGACTCCACTGGTTGAAGACAGGGATAATCACAGAAGATTCAAATTCAGACATTCTGCCTCCGGCGCCGAAGGATAGTGAGTAATCTAGAGCAGTTTATTAATGGGATGAGTCAACTGTTCTACAAGTATTTTCAGAAAAATCCTTGCCACGGAATATGACCAGACAGGCTTTGCCTGCCGTAAAGCGAGTATTTCAATTGTTAAATGCTCTAAAGGCGCGTTCAAAAATGGGGCTGGCCGTCAACAATCTACTACTGCCCCTCAGAGTCTTGCAAACATCGCGCCAACATCGAGGCATACGTGCAGACATTGCCCATCGCAATTTTCAGGGAGTCTAACTTTGATATAATCTTCCCCAAAGGCACACCATTGCTCCCGCATTCAGCATAGCCATAATAGACTTAATTTTTATCTTTTTAGAGCAGATTAACTTTGAGAATGTACATTCTCAAAGTTTAAGACACGCTCGCTTCGCTGCTTAACCGCGCAAGTAAATTGCGCTTGCATCTTTGCGGCGGGCGACTGCTCACGCAGCCGCCAGAGCAATTTCAAAGTGAAATTGCTCTAGAAGTCATTTCATAATTCCTTGACGACCCTTCTGAGTAAAATCATGGAAAACGCGAGATGAACAAAGGCTGTAAAGTTCTCGTGAAATCTGTCCCAACGTGCCATCGTCCGCTTAAAGGCATTGAGCAGGCGAAAAGACGTTCGATTTTCCAACGCCGTCGATAGCGCCGCAAAGGGCGACCATCCTGCGTTGCTTTACGCTTCCGGTTGCGCCGGTGAGGCGCAACCATCTCAATCCCTTGGGCAGCAAGGGCGTTATCGAGCGGATCACTGTCATAGGCACGATCCCCCACAATTCGTTGGGGCCGTCCCACGGTGACAATCTCATCGAGGGCAGCTTGGACAAGGGTGACTTCATGAGGGCTAGCAGAATCCGTGTGCACGGCGAGTGAAAAACCAGAAGCGTCTGCAATAACCATGAGCTTCGCACCTTTGCCCCGCTTGGTCTTTCCCACTTTTGCGCCCCTTTTTTTGCCACCACGAATGTACCGTCGATGAAGCATTCCGAAAGATTTATGGCTCCGCGTTCTTCAAGGTCTTGGGCCAGCGCCTCAAGAATTCTTCGAAATACACCCGATTTCACCCACTTGCTGAACCGGCGGTAACAGGTTGATGACGATGGAAATCTCTCCGGTAAGTCAGCCCAGGCAGCGCCTGTGCGCAGCACCCATAAGATGCCGTTCAGTACAGAACGGTCATCATGGATGGCAGGCCGCCCCCGCACAGAAGGCGGCTCGCTTGAAAGAAGAGGTTCCAAAATTGTCCACTGTTCATCGGTTAATCTTTGGTATTTGCTCATGAATCTCGATTACTCGATTTTCATGGCTTTTTCTAGGATTATAAAATGACTTCTAGGCACTGTAGTCACGAGATTGTTTAGATTTGCTTTTTCTGTCATACTCTTCGCACAGCGAGGTGATTATGACAACTCCAGCACATCGGCGACATGACATTTCTGATGAGGTATGGGAAAAGCT